>DAOLYC010000207.1:0-4747 GCA_035425605.1 Ferruginibacter sp. | reverse complement strand
ATTCTGTAATACCAGTACCAAGGGTAAGTACTATTTTATTTTCATTAAAAAAACTAAAACTTATTTTTCCATTACTGCCAATCAGTTCACAATAGTCGCTTGATGTTGAGGTATTAAAACACCAGGCGCCATTAAATACAATTCCATTTTTAAATAGAATGTTACCGGCTACAATGTCATCAACAGTATTTATTTTTAACTGGTTGTATGCAATACCTTTTATATCAATTGCTTCGCCAAACAAGTGATACATGATATCTAACTGGTGAGGGGCAAGGTCATGGAAAAGCCCGCCACCACTGATTGAAGGATCAAGGCGCCAGGCATTTTTTTTATTTAATAATTCAATATCGTTTTGTGCAGGTTTATAAAATTTAAGGTTAGCAAGATGAATGTTGCCAATAACTTTATTATTTACCAGTTGTTTTAGTTTTATAAACAAAGGCCATTCCCTACGATAATGTGCCACTACCATTTTTACATTTTTTTCTTGTGCAACTTGGGCCATCTTTTTTGCAGCAGAATAGTTTAGTGCCATAGGTTTTTCTACATACACAGATTTGCCAGCATTAATGGCTTGCAAAGCATATTCTGCATGAGAAGAGGGTGGGGTGGCTATATAAATGGCATTTACTTCATTATCATGTATCAGTTGTTGAGCATCTGCATACCAACGAGAAACATTATGCCTATGTGCATAATCTGCCGCTTTGTTTGCATTACGTCTCATAACTGCCACCAATGCAGAATGAGGAACTTTATTAAATGCAGGCCCACTTTTAATTTCAGTTACATCGCCACATCCAATAATTCCCCAGTTTATTTTATTCATTATTCAAACTTTTTTTTAATCAATACTTATAGAATAAAATATGAGTACATTTTTTTAAAGTTCTTAATCGTTGGCACAAAAGTTGCAACTTTATTAAAACTCAATATACTTAATATAAAAACAGGGTTGCCGGTTTATTGAATTTTGTTTGTGCTTCTTTATAGATCGACATTCAATTTTACCGGTGCCCTGTTTTGTTTTATTTAAACCAGGCTAAAAATATTGTTCAATTTATTTTACATAATCCAAATTTGCCTGGCAATAAAATCCCTTATAGGGATTTAGAGACTTCTGTGATTCCTTTTGCCATGCGGGATGTATCGGCAGTAAGTAGAAAAGTTTATACAACATTGCATCTCCTGTACTTTCAAATATGAGTAAAGGAGCATTAAAGAAAAATATAAAAGTGGCTAACAGCCCCACTTTGGATGGACGTAATAATCAGGTGGCGTATATGGAGGCATTTGATCGTCTCATTGCCGGCCTTGTTCCATTTTTTACATTACCCAATGATGGAAGTGAATAAAATATATAGACTGTAAACATAAAAGTAAAATAGGCCAGCAATTAGCTGACCTATTTAGTGACCGCGTTAGGATTCAAACCTAAAACCTTCTGATCCGTAGTCAGATGCTCTATTCAGTTGAGCTACGCAGCCATTTTTTTAAACTGGTAAATCACATCCTAAAACCTTCCCGATTTTTAATCGGGATGCTCTATTCAGTTGAGCTACGCAGCCATTTTTTTTGGATGGCAAAGATAGGATTTTTAACTATCTGTACAAATTACAAGCCACTTAAAAATTCGGTATGAATAAAATCCACTACATCAACCAGGTTTTTCGATTTTTCATAAACTTGAATCTGTCTATCTGCTCCTGTACCTTCTTCCAGCATTTTGTGTACATGGCTAATAGCATGGCGACTACCCAGGTCGGGTACTACATCATCAATAAAATCAAGTAATTCATAAATTAAAACCCTGGTATTTACTTCGGTTTCTTTACCAAAATCTATCATACTTCCATCAATTCCATAACGACCGGCTCGCCATTTATTTTCATTTAATAATGCACGGGAATACATCATAAAATTCAGATTCTGGCTACGAAGCTTGTATAATTTTGCACATATTGCCTGAAAAAGAGCTGCAATGGTAATGGTTTCCTGAACGGTTAACGGTACATCACAAATCCTAAACTCTACTGTGTTAAAGAATGGATGCACTCTCAGGTCCCACCATATTTTTTTGGCATTATCTATACAATTGGTTTTTACCAAAAGTTTAATATAATTATCATACGCTTCTATGCTGTCGAAAAAATCGGGAATGCCGGTACGTGGAAACTTATCAAAAACTTTTGTTCTAAATGATTTGTACCCTGTAGTGCGCCCTTCCCAAAACGGAGAGTTGGTACTTAATGCATAAATATGCGGAAGAAAATACCGTGCAGAGTTGGCAATATGAATGGCCATTTGCCTGTTTTCCATGCCAACATGAACATGTAAACCAAAAATCAGGTTACTGCGGGCTGCTTCCTGTAATTCGTTTACAATTTCATTGTAGCGTATATGTTCTGTAATTAACTGACTTTCCCAATGGCTAAAAGGATGTGTACCCGATGCTCCTACCCAAAGGCCTAGTTCATCTGCAATACCACTAATGGTTTTACGAAGTGTACCCACATCAATAAACGCTTCATCAATGTCCTGGCAAATATCCGTTCCTACTTCCACTACAGCCTGGTGCATTTCTGCCTTTACTTTATCCTTAATTACTTTTTGGCCTTCCTGAACAATTTTTTGGTCATGGCTTTTAAGCTCCCTTGATTCGGGGTCAATAACCATGTATTCTTCTTCAACTCCAAGTGTAAAATGTTTGTAAGATAAATTTGCCATTTGTTGTTATTTATATAATTTCTTTTTACCTGCACTATTTTTTATGTAGTTACCCCATGTTAAATTATCTGCATTAACTTTATGCTCCAATGCTTTTTCTATTGCATAAGTTGCAGCGGTTTCAACTACCCAGTCAAAATTTTCCTGGCCTACGCTGCTAACTTCTGCATCGGGAGCCGGATTGCAAAAATCAATGGCATAAGGTACACCATCCCTTACTGCCAATTCCACAGTATTAAAATCGTAACCTAAATAATGGCAAATCCTTAAAACGATATCTTCCATCAATTTGTATCTTTCGGGTGATGGGTTAAAATCGGCTACATATCGCAGGTGATGCGGATTACGAGGTTCATAAGGCATGATGCGTACATATTTTCCACCAATGCAATAACACCTGTAATACTCATCAAATTTTATCTCTTCCTGTAGCATCATTACCAATTGCCCGGTTTCGGCATGTTTTTCAAAAAACTCTTCCATACTATTAAGTTGGTAAACACTTTTCCAGCCACCGCCTGAAAAAGGCTTCATGTAGGCAGGAAAACCAATATAATTAAATATGCCTTCCCAATCCAATGGATAAGCCAGGTTACTGAAGGATTCTTCACTGGTATCGTTTGGCAGGTCTCTCGATGGAAGTATTACGGTTTTTGGAACCGGCACATCTATTTTTGTTGCTAAACAGTTATTGAAAAATTTTTCATCGGCACTCCACCAAAATGGATTGTTTATTACTGTTGTGCCGCACAGTGCTGCATTTTTAAGATATGCACGGTAAAATTCAACATCCTGCGATATACGGTCGAAGATAACAGCATAGCCCGATGGTTCGCCCTGTATAACTTTATCTATACGAACAGCTTCTGCCAATATCCCATCTACTTTTTTACTGTTTACCCTTTCAATAAAGGCTTCGGGAAAACTTCTTTCTTTTCCGAATAGTACTCCAATTTTCTTCATAAATTATTTTTTTGATTATTTGTAGATGTTGTTTCAGTTATTTATATACCTAATCAAATATATTTTTTTGTAAGCAATAAAAAAAAATAAGTTTTTAAGTGATTGAAATTAAAATTTATTTATCAGTCTTTAATAAATAAATACAGATTTAAATTAAAGGTATTTCCTTATTTTTGGCACTATGTCATTAGTAAAGGCAGCCCGGATTTTAGTAGAAAACCACACAATAACATCAATTATTTTGGAACGTGAAGTAAAAGTTGATTTTTATTTCCCTCCGGAGTATGTACCACCCGTTAACCTTAGTTTATTACTTATAAATGATGGCCAGGACCTGGTTACCATGCAGTTTGAAAACATATTGGATGATTTATACGAAAGCAAAAGTATAAACGATCTTTTTTGTGTGGGCATTCATTGTTCAAAAGACAGGAAAAATGAATATGGCACAGCCAACTATTTAGATTATAAGGGTCGTGGCGCAAAAGCCGGATTGTACAACCAATTTGTTTTTGAAGAACTGATGCCTTTTATACGTAAAACATTATCCATCTTTTCGTTTAAAGAAAAATGCTTTGCCGGTTTTTCGCTTGGTGGATTGTGTGCATTAGACATTGTTTGGAACCATCCTTTGGAGTTTAGTAAAGTTGGTGTATTTAGTGGATCATTGTGGTGGCGTGATAAGGACCAAAATGATGCTGACTTTAACGAAGATACCGACCGCATTATGCATAAGCAGGTAATGGAATGCAAAAATTATTATCCCTGGCTAAAATTCTTTTTTGAAGTGGGTACATTAGATGAAGTGGCCGACAGGAATAATAATGGTGTTATTGATTCGATAGATGATACGGTTAGTTTTATTGAAATACTTGAAAACAAAGGCTACCAACAGGGTAGGGATATAAAATTTATTGAACTAAAAGATGGCCATCATGATGTACCCACCTGGGCGCTTGCATTTCCCGAATTTTTAAAATGGGGCTGGGGAAGTGAGGATATGACAAAATAAGGAACTCTTACTTTACATTATAAGACATACTAATTTTCAAAA
>DAOLYC010000206.1:0-4835 GCA_035425605.1 Ferruginibacter sp. | reverse complement strand
AATTAATGTTAATGGCGTTTTAGTTTCATGTGCCAGATTAATAAAGGTATTTAATCTTTGCTCATTTATTTTTTCCAACTCTTTTGTCCGTTTATTTACTTCACCTTGTAAAGTACTGTTCCAGTTTAAAAGGCGTTTTTCAGATTCAATCAGCCGTTGATGTTCAATTCTCATTTCTTTAATATGCCTTTTCATTTGCAATGCAAATAATAACAGGAAACCCAAATTGGTTATGGAGGCTTCTATAGCCTGGCCGAGGTTAAAGAAGTCAATAACAGGCAATCCAACCCAAGGAGTAAGACTTAAAAGAAGTACGGTTATTTCTACTTTTGAACCCTTGCTGTTAAAATTATTTTGGTATTTAAACCGAATTGCTATTATGAGGCTGACAATTACCCACAAGGCATATAGAACAGGCAGTGCCAGCAGTTCTTTTGCCTGGTTCAGGTTATTGGTAAAAGCAAATATTAATACAAAAATTACATACGGGGTAATTAAAAAATAGTACACCCCTTTGTAGGCATGAAATTTCATTTTCTCCAATCCGAATGTTTTGTGTACATAATAGGGAAAGTAGCAAGGCGTAATAAATCCAGTTGCATACGCAATAATCATTTGAATAAAAAAGGAACCGGGCAGGTTCTTGTCTGGCAACAAACCGCCAGTAATATTATAAATCAGCAAAAGAAAAATAAGGATAATATTTAGATAAGCGGTCTTATCATCGGGCCGTGCCAGTCTGTAAATCAGCAAATAGAAAAAGATAACTGTTTCTATGCACACAAACAGGAATGTGGCAATATGCATTTGGGTACCCGGTAATAGCATAAAACCGATTGTTAACTTATTCTCTTTTCAGGCAAAATAGCCTGTATCCAAAATCAAGCTCTTTGTAAATGGTAAAACCATATTTTTTATACCACGGTATATTTTTAACTGTTGAAGTTTCCAGGCAAATAATTTTGTTCTGACTTTCAGCAGCATTAATTATTTCGTTTAACAAATTACTTCCAATGCCCTTTTGTTGTTGGGAATGATTAACACCAATAAACCATAAATAATACATGGATAAATCTGGATGTGCAGCTTTAATTTTTGCTTCTCTTGCCATTGTTTTTTTACTATTGCTTAATCCAAGACATAATAAAGCAAATTTGGTATCTAGCCATAAAGACTTAATTGATTTTTTTTTATTTTCGGGGAGCATCAATAATGCACACGCATTTTTATCATCGGACAGATAGATTTCGCCGAATAAGTAGCATTTTTCAAAAGAGTATTCCATTAATTTTTTTATACGATTTAATCGGCTTGCATCCTGCGTTATGATATAGTTCACACTTTTATTGTCGCTGAACGAGTCAAGTAAAATACCTACTATCAATTTTTTGTCAGAATATTGGGCCCTAAGCATGGGTATATGTTTTATAACACTTGTTCAGTATCAATTTTTATACCGATTAAGAACAATGCAATTATTTCGTTAAATATTGGTTATACTTTACAACATATTCCTTAAACAAATAGCCTGTTTACAGGCATTCCAATAAAACAGATGTACATTTGTATAATCTAGAAATGACAAAAATAATCTCTATACAATTTAAAGCGACATTTCTGTTACTCATATTTGGCATAAATATGTTTATCGGTTTTGCTTGTGCTATTGGTGTGGACATGGGTTTTAATAAACACCATCACGAAGAAGAAGAAACAGCCATTTTGGTTCAAAATCATGCAGACGGTAAAAAGCATCACCACGAAGAAGCGGAACACAAGCATAAAGACAACAACAAAAAAGATGATTGCTGCAATGACAAGGTTTTAAAAATATTTCAAACAGATAAAGCTGTTCCGCAATTCGCCAAGCTAATAAGTCCAATATTTGCAACAGTTTTTATACCTGTTTACTACGCAATTAATATTTCTTATCCTTCACAGGTTAGCACTTCAAACAAATATTATGTTCGTGGGCATCATCCCCCAATCCCCGACATACGCATAGTAATCCAGAGTTTTCAGATATGATTTAATGTATAAGAATTTATGCAAGGATTTGTCGTGCCTTTAACTTTTTATAATAATTAAATCAATTTCAAAAAATGACAAATATAATTTTAGGCTTTGCAATAGCAGCCAGCAGTTTAACAGCTTGCAACAATAATAATGCAGCCGATACAAAACAAACAGAAGTAAAAAACAATACCCCAGTAGTTAATACAGTCCAAAAAGTATCTGATACAACCAATGCACCAGCAACCGTAGTATTTCCAATCAAAGAAATTATTGCAGGGTATTTACAATTAAAAAATGCACTTACCAAAGACAATGGCAAAGACGCAGCAACAGCAGGTAATGCAATAGTAGCAACATTAGCAACAGTTGATATGAAAAGCATACCAGCCGACAAAATGAAAAGCTACATGGATATTGCAGACGACTTAAAAGAACATGCTGAACACATTGGGGCAAATGCAGGTAAAATAGCACATCAAAGAGAACATTTTGTAATGTTTAGTAAAGACATTGCAGACCTTGTAAAAACCTTTGGTAATGGCGGACAAACTTTATACAAAGATTTTTGCCCGATGGCAAACGATGGAAAAGGTGCAACATGGATTAGCGAATTAAAGGAAATTAAAAATCCATATTTTGGTAAAGCAATGCAAACTTGCGGTTCAGTAAAAGAAACTATACAATAAGCATGAAGCCAATAAAAAAAATAGTATTGGCTTTTGGTATTGTATTTATTGGCATTCAATTTATACAACCTGCCCACAACAAAAGTGGGCAGGTATTGCCAACAGATTTTACAAAAATTTACGCTATACCAGCCAGTGTACAAACCATTTTGCAAAATGCCTGTTACGATTGTCACAGCAACAACACAAATTATCCGTGGTATTCTATCATTCAGCCAATGGCATGGATGATGAAAAGGCATATTGACAATGGAAAAGAGAAATTAAACTTTAGTGATTTTGGCAGTTACAGTAGCAGAAGGCAAATAAGTAAGTTGAAAGGAATTGCAAACCAAATTAAAGATGATGAAATGCCTTTATCTTCTTATAAAATAATGCACTCAAAAGCAAGCCTTACAAAAGAAGCAAAGACTTTAGTTATTGATTGGATGAACAAAACAGCAGACAGCCTTTCAGCAAGCAATTAAAAAATCATGCAGAAAATCAAACAAATATTAATCAGCATTTTCAAAGCAATTTTTATTCGTAAAAAAGATTGCTGCAAATAAAAATATTCAGTAATGAAAAAAATAGCAATAATAATATTCATCCTTGCCACCTGTTCCTTTGCACAAGCACAGGACATGAAAGGTATGGACATGAATAAGACAGAAATAAAACAGCAGCCAGCAACATACACTTGCCCAATGCATCCCGAAATCCACAGCACAAAGCCAGGGAATTGCCCGAAGTGTGGAATGAAACTGATAAAAGAAAAACCAAAATCAGTAGCCAAGCAGCCCGAAGTAAAAAAACAAGATGCAGTAGAAATAAAAAAAGACACTACAAAATCAAAGGCAACGAAAATGCAAGAAGCAGTATCATACACTTGCCCTATGCACCCAGAAATTCACTCTGCAAAGCAAGGCAACTGCCCTAAGTGCGGAATGAAGTTGGTAAAAGAAAAATCAAAAACTGTAAAGCAACTAACAGACAAAAAAGATGATGAAATGCAAATGCCGATGAAAGACACAACCCAAAAGATGGGTAACATGGGCAATATGAATATGCCAAAAGAAAAACCACAAACAATAAAAACAATTGTAAATAATACACCGCCAAAAACAGTCCGTTACGATTTATACATTACCGATACAATGGTAAACTTTTCGGGCAAATCAAAAAGAGGCATTGCAGTAAACGGGCAAATACCAATGCCTACACTCACATTTACAGAAGGCGACACGGCAGAAATTTATGTACATAACGAACTAAACGAAGAAACATCTTTGCATTGGCACGGTTTGTTTTTGCCCAATCAATACGATGGTGTGCCTAACCTTACGCAAATGCCCATCAAAGCACACACAACGCATTTGTATAAATTTCCCATCATTCAACATGGCACACATTGGTATCACAGCCACACAGGTTTACAGGAGCAAATTGGTATGTACGGAATATTTATAATGAATAAAAGAAACGAGTTAGACATTCCAACTTTGCCAGTTGTTTTAAGCGAATGGGCAGACATGAAACCCGAAGAAATCCACCGAAGTTTGCACAATGCCACAGATTGGTTTGCCATAAAAAAAGGAACAACACAAAGCTATGCCGAAGCAATAAAAAGCGGACACTTAAAAACAAAACTAACCAACGAATGGAAGCGGATGAATGCAATGGATGTTAGCGATGTGTTTTACGATAAGTTTTTAATCAATGGCAAAAACCAAAACCAACAACCACAATTTAAAGCAGGTGATAAAGTAAGGTTGCGTATTGCAAACGGCGGAGCATCCTCTTATTTTTGGCTCACATATTCGGGTGGAAAAATTACAGTTGTTGCCACAGATGGCAACGATGTAGAACCCGTAGAAGTGGACAGGTTAATTATTGCCGTTTCCGAAACTTATGATGTAATTGTAACCATCCCCGAAAATATGAGTTACGAATTTTTGGTAACACCCGAAGACCGTACAAAATCTGCATCGCTTTGGTTAGGCAGTGGAATGAAAATGCCAGCCACCAAATTACCTAAGCTAAAATATTTTGCAGGTATGAAGATGATGAACCAAATGATGGACATGAACGGAAATTTATTGCCGATGGGTATGGAAATGAGCAACCAGACAATGGATATGAATACAGTAATGT
>DAOLYC010000205.1:0-4859 GCA_035425605.1 Ferruginibacter sp. | reverse complement strand
CAAAATCGATTTCCTGGGGCTTTCTTTTATAGGAATTGAAATACAAAGTAAAATATTTTTAAGAAGTGTAACTGTTGTATAAATTATAGTGTATTGGTCTTTAAAAGCTTCATCATTAAAACTGATTCTTGAATAGAGGAATAAAAAGAAATTTCCTGCAGAATTGATGATGAAGGCTACACTTACCCAAAATATAGCTTTTTGGTAAACAGGTTCGGTAGTTAAGTTTTGAATGGTTTCAAAAAAATAGTATAAGATAAAAATTAGTAAAAGAACATGTTCAATACTTACTGGTATAAACGGTAGTTCTGGAACTTTTTGTTTTATATAACTGTAAAAACAAAAAACAATATAAGGTACTATTGAAAAAAGCAATAAATTTTTAATTAATTTCTTTTTAATGTAAAGCGAAAAAAAATAAGCTAAAGTAGAATATTCAATAACAGTATAAAATCTGGCAGCCAGGTAATAATATTCTTTTGATTCAAAAAAATACAATATAGTGAACCCTGTAATAACTAAAACTGTTATTAGAATTGTATATATAAAAAATACCCTTTTCTCTTTACTTACCAATCTTTTATAAAAGATAAGACAAAGAAAAAAGGGCAGTAGTTCCGAAATGTACGTTATATATTTAAGATTCTGTAAAATAGCAAAATGGTTATTTTATCAAAAATAACCATTGGTTTTTACATTCAAAAATATAATTAGTCGTTAAAGAAGCAAGCGAAACACTCTTCCAAAACGTCAAAAACACCTGATAACATAATAAAATAATTTAAGGTTTCTAAAGTAAATATTGTTAATGTGTATTGTAAACTTCTATTAAATGTCTTTTTTTAAAAACCCCGGAGCTTGGTAAACAGTCATCAAAATAGCTGCAAATGCACTACAGTAAAGGGTTTTAAGCTACAAAAAAGTAAATTAACGATTAGTTTTGAGGTAAATTTACGAAACATGTACCGTAAAATTACTATTAACGAAATGGTAGTTATCCACAGTATTTTTACGAATGTTAATAATGTATAAAATGAGTATAAAGGCATTTTGAGTTAGTGCCATTACGAGAGTGGTATTTTTGTAGCAGCTAAAAAAAAGCTGTTTGCATTAGAAACAAACAGCGGTGGTAATTTTTTGGGTGGTTTATTGGAGATAAAGCGGAAACTAAAAAAAGAGTTGATTGACAGCAGGTATCATAAGCACAAACAAGGTTTTTAACCGGATAATTGGATTTGTTCCTTACGTTTTATTGGATATTTGGATATAGATATTTATTCAACCCATGTCAATCAACTGATACAAAAGTATAGTGTGGGTAGTGGCTAAAAAAGAGCATAATCGCTCTTTTTTGCCTTTGCTGCTTTTACCTTTTTGTAAAGTATAAGTGCCTAATACATGGGTAGTTTAACGTATAATAAGGCAGGTAAATTTACTAAGTAAAAAAACCAATATGTTTGAAAATCAGTAATCTAAAAAAAATAATGATAATATTTTACTGTTAAAACAATCATAATAATAGTAAAATTTGTACCTTAGGCAAGTCTTTTTACTAACCCCCAATATTGCTTTCTATGAGTACCAGTGCGTTCATTAAAATTGCAATTGCCGACGACCATAAGATATTTAGAGATGGAATAAAAATGGCTTTGTCGGGTAAAGAAAACCTTAAAATGCTTTGGGAAGCCGAAGATGGTAAGGACATGATGCATAAAATAGAAATTAAAAAGCCTGATGTTCTTTTAATGGATATAAGGATGCCCGAAATTGACGGTATAAATGCCATACAGCTAATTCGAAAAGAATATGAGGATATAAAAATAATTGTACTAACCATGTACGATGAACAACAGATGATAAGCAAAATGATGGAAATGGGTGCCAATGCCTACCTTACCAAAACCACCGATCCCGAGGAGATTTACGAAGCGATACTTACCTGTATGAATGATGATTTTTACTTTAATGACCTGGTAAATAAAGCGGTGATGGGTAAGCTGATGCAAAAGAAAAATGTTCGGCAGCATTATGGCAGCAATATGCCGGTTCAGTTTAGTGAAAAAGAAATAAAGATATTGAAGTTACTGGCAGAGGATAAAACTACTGAGGAAATTTCTAAAATAATATTCTTAAGTCCACGTACAATTGAAACCATTCGCCAAAACATGAAAAGCAAGGTAGATGCTAAAACCATTGGAGGGCTTATCATGTATGGAATGCGTAATAAACTGATTGAATAATTAATACATATTAATAAGTACCAGAAGTAAAATTTGCATATTATCACCACTTAAATACGTAAAAACCCCATCTGTTACAAAGGGTAATTACACGCTTTATTGTATTTGGATATAATTTGAACTTGCAGCCTTCGTTATAGATATTGAAATCCTTACTTCTGGAAAAACCAAAACGAAACTATGATGGGGAATGAAAAAATGGAAGAAACGATAAAGGTGATTATTGCTGATGACCACGTTTTATACAGGGCTGGCGTAAAAACTGCACTAAGCGCTAAAAAAGATGTAAAAGTTATTGCAGAAGCAGATAACGGTATGCATTTACTGAATATGCTTAAGATGATTGATGTGGATGTGATACTTTTAGATATTCAGATGCCGATTATGGATGGCATTACTGCTTTACCCGAAATTCGAAAAATAAAACCAAATGTAAAAGTTATCATGCTTACTATGATGGAAGAACATAGCATGATAACTAAACTGATGGAAATTGGAGCTAACAGTTATTTAACTAAAACCAGTGACAGCGAAATCATTTACGAAGCTATAAAAACCTGTTTTGAGCAGGAGTATTATTTTAATTCTTTAACCAATAAGGCATTACTTACTAACCTAAAGCACCGCAATGAGGTTACGCCTCAAAAAATAATGCAGCAGGAAGCTAACCTTAACGATAAAGAGATTTTGATTCTTAAACTGATGTGCGAAGAAAAAAGTACAAAAGAAATTGCAGGCCTTGTGGATCTTAGCCCACGTACAGTTGAAGCAATTAGAGATAAACTTAAAGTAAAAACAGGCGCAAAAAGCACTGCCGGACTTATATTATATGCAGTAAAGCATAATATTTTAGATGAAGAGATATAATTGAGTTACCATAAACACTGTTCTCTAAAACTATGATGAAGCATGCTTCCTAATTTTTTAGGAGGCATTTTTTATGTACCTGCAGCAAATTGCAGTTGTATATTTGAAACATGAAATTTTGGAACTATAACAGTAAAATAATTAATGAAACATCTGCACTTATTTCCCCAAACAGCCGTGGATTTAAATTTGGAGAAGGTGTTTTTGAAACAATGAAAAGTAAGGAATGTAAAATTTATTTTGCTGAAGATCATTGTAGCCGAATGTTAAACGGGTTAACTGTGCTTGATATTAAAATACCAAATCAATATACAACTGCATTTTTTACTAAACAGATAAACGCACTGTTGATGAAAAACCAGCATAACCAGATGGCAAAAGTTAGGCTTACCATGTTTAGTGGCGATGGAAACTTGTTTGATGAATTGAGCGATATTCCCAATTATATCATACAAACATGGGCATTGCCAGATGATATTGACCAATGGAACGATAATGGTTTGGTGTTGGGTATTTGTACAGACGTAAAAAAAAGTTGCGATACACTTAGTAATTTAAAACACAATAATTTTTTGCCTTATGTAATGGCTGCCAAACAAGCAAATAAAAACAAATGTAACGATGCCGTTATAATAAACAACTTTGGCAGGGTATGTGAAACAACCATTGCCAATATTTTTCTTATAATAGATAAAGTTGTTTTTACGCCATCGTTACAGGAAGGATGTGTAGCAGGTATTGTACGTAAAAATATATTACATCAATTAGCCATTAACAATGTACAGGTTATTGAAAAAGAAATTACCATTGAAGAGTTGATGAATGCAGATGAAGTATTTTTAACCAACTCTATTCAAAACATTCGTTGGGTACAAAGTATTGGCAATAAAAAATATAACAACCCTTACACTAAAAATATTTATGACATGTTTATATCTTATACAACAATTTAAATAAATAAGTTTTCTTGTAAAACAACTTTACCAGTAAGTGATGTGTATATTTCTAATAATTTACAAATAGCCTTTTTCCCTTCTGTGCCCAAAGCAATTGAATAATTATTTACATAAAGATCAATATGCTTACGCATTACAACCTCACTCATTTCCTGCGAATGTTTTTTTACATACTCTGTAAGTTTGGTATAATGATGTTTGTATGCATATTCAACACTTTTTTTTATAAGTTTATCAACTTGTAAACTAATAGCAGCATCTATTGAACGTTTTATAACAATACCTCCCAACGGAATGGGGTTACTTGTTTCCTTTTCCCAAAAATCGCCCAGGTCTGTAATCTTATGTAACCCTTTATCGGCATAAGTAAATCGGTTTTCATGAATGATTACACCTAAGCCCTTGCCTTCTAAAACAAAGTTTTCAATTTCATCGTACCTCAAAAAATTTTTATTTTTTGCATTAGGGTATGCCAATGAAAAAAGTAAGTGGGCAGTTGTATTTTCTCCAGGTATTGCTATCAAATGGTCGTCAACATTTTTAATTTTTAATTGTTCATTTTTAATTAATAACGGCCCCACTCCTTTACCCAAAGCGCTGCCGCTATTTAATAAAATATATTGTTTCAGTACCAGGGGTAACACGCCATAACTTAGTTTTGTTATATCCAACCTGCCTTCAAGCGCCCAATTATTAAGGGTTTGCACATCCTCTAAAATCACATCAAAAATAAAATCGCCGGTATCAATTTTATTATTTACTAGCGCATCAAAAATAAATGTGTCGTTTGGACAAG
>DAOLYC010000204.1:586-4890 GCA_035425605.1 Ferruginibacter sp. | reverse complement strand
GGGTTCTTTTGATTCATAATTTTAGTGATAATATTTATCCGGCAATTGAGTTTGTAATAAACTTACAAGATAGAATCTTTAAGTACGAGCTTTTTCTTTTCATTTGGTAAAATGGCATCGGGCTTAATATTCTGTTTATTGTTTTCTTCTTTTTTCTGTTGATCTTTCTTAGTGTCTTCCTTATCTTTTTTAATGGTTTCTAGCGCTTCCTGTTCATCGGATATATCTACTTGCATGGTGTCTCTCAGTAATTTAATATATCCTTTTGCCAACAGGTATGCTGTATCTTTTGCATGGGTTAACGAATCCCTGGTTTTTATAGCACTATAAATACGTGGCGGTATCAGGTTAAGTTTTGTAAACTTATCTACAATGGCTTTACGATTAGCAGCAATAGTATCGTTTAAATATTTTTCAATCATTAAACCTACAATTGGCGCAGCATAAGTGCCACCAAAACGGCCACTGTTTTCAACAACACACATAATAGCTATTTTGGGATTTTCTTTTGGAGCAAAGCCGCAAAAGAAAGCATGGTTTGGCTGTTTAACGCCCCGGTAATAATTTTCAACGGTACCTGTTTTACCGCAGATAGCAATGCCTGGCACTTTAGCTCCACCGCCAGTTCCTCTATCCACAACACCCAACATACCGTTTTGCACCACATCAAAAATGCTATCGGGTATATCAATGGCTCTATGCTTTACTTTATATTTCGAAAGCATATCAAACTTATCACCATCTTCAATTGAATCAACCAAATGAGGAATGATATACCAGCCTTTATTTGCTATGTATGCCATTTCGTTGGCAACCTGTATAGGTGTTACATCTACTTCTCCCTGTCCAATACTTACCGATCTATAATTACAATAATTCCATGCTCCCTTGCCATAAACTTTATTAAAGTATGCCGGTGTTGGTATGTTGCCTGGTTTTTCCCAGGGTACATCAATACCTAATTTATGGCCCAGGCCAAATGCATACATATAGTTATCCCATACCGCAAGACTACTATCCTGGCTAGGGTATTTTGGATTGTTTATTACCCGTTGCATAACAGTAGCAAAATAGGTATTATCCGAAACCGTTATGGCATGTTGAAGATCAAAAACACCTCTGTCTAAACATCGCATAGGTTTACCACTTCCACATCCGTAAAAAGCGCCAGAACAAGCAACCGTAAACTTGGTGTCTATCACCCCTTCGTGCAGGCCTACAAGTGCTTGAAGGGTTTTAAATGTAGAGCCGGGCGAATAAGTAGCGCTTACCGATCGGTTGAATAAAGGTAATGCCGGGCTTAATAAAAGATCTGCATAATGTCTTCGTCTGTCTGCTCCCGTTAATAACCTGGGTTGATAGGTTGGGCTGCTAATCATTGCCAATATTCCGCCGGTTTTGGGGTCAACAGCAACAATAGATCCTAGTTTATTCTCCATTAATTTTTCTCCCAGTTCCTGCAATTCTATATCTATAGAGGTATATAGGTTTTGCCCGGCAATGGCTGCAGTATCAAACCGGCCGTTTTCGAGTGGCTCAGTTAGCCTGTTTTTATTATCCCGTTTCCAAAATTCAATACCACGCTGGCCCATTAACACTTTTTCATAAGTACGTTCAATGCCGGCACGGCCAATATAATCACCCATTACATATCCTTCGTATTTGGGGCTTTTTAAAATGTTTGAATCCACTTCGCCCAGGTATCCAAAAATATTTCCACCAGCATCATACGGATAATCTCTTACTGAACGTTCCTGCAAAAAATAGCCAGGCGCCAGTTTATACATATTTTCATTAAGCATAGCCATTTTTTCATTACTCAACAACGATTCGAAAACCGAAGCCCTATAACTTTTATTTTTTATAATGGCCGATATGATGCGTTTATGAAATTCGGCCGAATCTATATTCAATATCCGGCAAAGTGTGGCTGTATCTGTATTTTTAATTTTACCGGGAATCACCATCAAATCGTAAATAACAGTGTTTTGCAAGATGGATTTTCCTTTTCTATCAAAAACAATCCCCCTGTCGGGGTAAATTACTTTACGAAATGTACCCTGCCCTTCAGCCATTAATTTATACTTTGTAGAAATTAATTGCAGATTTATCAATTGTATAAGAATAACAGCAAACATGCCGGCAAATACCAGCATGACTACATTTTTTCTTGATTGATTAAATACAGGCAAAGTTGATTTTAAATTTTAGATGTTTTGATTTGAGGTTTGTTTAGATACGGTAGTAATTTAAATTTATGATTATGCTGCCAGCAATAAAAATTTTTTCTTAAACAGTATTGGTACGAAATTTTTGTTTTCGTACAAATAGCATTTCGGTTATTATAATCAGTAATAAACTTAATACTGTAGATAATAATGTTTTTACCAGGAAATACCAAATGTTACCAAACTGCCAGGCTTCTAAAAGAAATAACCAGGCATGATGAATAAAAGTAAGTACGCTTATAAATATCATGTAAGGTAAGATACCGCCCATGCTGGTAAATGATGGTTCATCGTAATTGTTATCTGCGCCTTCCTGCGGTATTAGTAAGTTTATTAAAAATGGCCTTACATAAGCAATAAGCACACAAGCGGCAGTATGAAATCCTGGTTGATGGCGAAAGCTATCGAGTGTAAAACCTAAAAGAAATGCAATGAGCATTTGTTGAGTTCGTCCCATATTAAACGGCAGCCAAATAAGAAAGAGAAAATAAATATAAGGTGTTACCATCTGATGCAAATGTATTTTATCCAATACAAATACCTGTACCAGTATAAACAGTGAAAAGCGAATGAAATATTTAATCAGCGAACTCATTTCTCAATATAAAAAATTATTGTGTTTTTTGTTTTACTTTTTCAAGTATTGATTTTATACTTTGTGCCTGCCTGTTTTCAATAGCATATACATACTCCAGGTTATAAAAATTTGCAGCTGCTTTAAAATTAATCAGGAAATTACCGCTGCTTTTATCTCCTTTTACTTCTTCAATTACACCAATCAACATGCCTTTGGGTATGCTTGTGCTAAAGCCACTAGATATGATGGTATCGCCTTTGGCAACTTTTACATTTTTTGGTATGCCTGATAGTGATAGTATTCCGGGTGTTTTTCCATCCCATGATAAAGTGCCTGTTTCGCCTGTTTTTAAAAGCTTGCCACTAATATGACTGTCTTTGTGTAACAGGCTCATCACAACTGCAAAATCTTTGCTAACATCGGTAACAATACCTACCACTCCCATGTTTGGGTCAATTATTCCCATTCCATCTTTAATGTTTTGTGCCGATCCCCGGCCTATAACTATAAAATTATTTTGTGAGGCCACCGAATTGTAAACCACTTTGGCAGGATAATATTCATACTTCCTGTACCGCTCCAGCGAATCTACCTTCAATGAATCTACAAAGAAATTACTGCTGGTATCAGGCAAAGCAAAATCGGCTTTAAGCTTATTGTATAATTTTTTATTGGCAGTTACCAACGAGTCGTTGGTTTTTTTAAGCTGAAAGTAATATTGTATCTTATTGAATTGCTCATTTATTTTTCCTGTAAACTGGTTGCTTGTTTTACTAAACACAGCCTGGTGGTAACGACTATAATGTACAATAAGATAAATGCTGAACCCCTGTAACAAAAGGAACAGAATAAAATTAAAATAACGACGGATAAAAAGAAAGATGTTACGCACCGGGGAATGGATATTTTAAATGTTGAATTTTAAATGTTGAATTATGAACTTTAGGTTTTTACTACCGCCATATAAAAAATTCAACATTCAACTTTTAAAATAAAAATTATCTCATTACAAAAGGATACCTATCGTAATGTTTTAAGGCAATACCAGTACCTCGTACCACACTTTTCAATGGATCATCGGCAACATGCACCGGCAATTTTATTTTTGCATTTAATCTTTTATCCAGTCCACGTAGCAAGGCACCGCCTCCGGTTATATATAAACCTCTGCGGTAAATATCCGATGCCAGTTCTGGCGGAGTGGTTTCCAAAGCTTTTAAAATGGCTTCTTCAATTTTAAAAATACTTTTATCTAAGGCTTCGGCTACTTCCTGGTAACTTACCATTACCTGTTTTGGAATACCTGTTACCAGGTCTCGACCGTTAACCGGAATGTCATCCGGGGGATTATCCAGGTCTTTCATAGCTGCGCCAACCTGAATTTTTATTTGCTCTGCAGTACGCTCGCCAATTAATAAACTATGATAACGCCGTAATGCTTCCATGATATCGGCAGTAAATTCATCACCAGCAATACGAATACTTTGATCGCATACAAT
>DAOLYC010000204.1:0-576 GCA_035425605.1 Ferruginibacter sp. | reverse complement strand
ATAACTGTTATACCGGTTGTACCGCCACCAATATCAATAATCATATTTCCTACCGGTTCTTCCACATCAATACCAATACCCAATGCTGCAGCCATTGGTTCGTGTATTAAATAAACTTCTTTGGCACCGGCTTGTTCGGCACTATCCCGTACGGCACGTTTTTCTACTTCGGTAATGCTGCTTGGTATGCAAATCATCATGCGCCAACTAGGTGCAAACAATGGTTTTTTAGGGTAGATGAGTTTGATCATTTCCCTTATCATAAGTTCAGCTGCATTAAAATCGGCTATCACACCGTCTTTTAAAGGACGAACCGTTCTAATACTTTCATGGGTTTTCTCATGCATCATTAATGCCTTTTTACCCACTGCTAAAATGTTTTTAGGATTATTCCTGTCTAATGCAACTATTGAAGGTTCGTTTACCACAATTTCATCATTGTGAATTATTAACGTATTTGCAGTACCTAAATCAATTGCTATTTCTTGTGTAAAAAAGTTAAAAAGGCCCATATTGTTGTATGTGAAAAAGGATTTTAATCAATGCCAGCAAAGTTGGTGGAAAATAATTGAAATA
>DAOLYC010000203.1:0-4892 GCA_035425605.1 Ferruginibacter sp. | reverse complement strand
GAGTTTTTAAAAATTATTGTATCAAAAGAACCGATGGATTTACGAAGTGTATTTGAAAAAAAGGTTACCCGTGACGAAATGCAGCCCTTTCAAACTGTTTTAGACGATTTATTCAATGATAAAGAAGGAGCCGTTTCAACCCGTGCAGATGTAGCAAGTGTAAAGGCACAAGAAATTGGTATTTTCAGCGTTAGCTTTATTATTAAAAAGAATTAATTATAATTATTGATGAAGATAACAATAAAAAAAACCGGCTTTTTATTTTTATTACTTTTTGTAACAACATTATGCAATGCACAATCAACAGGTAATACAGAAATAAAGGAGTTGTATTTTAAAATATATTTTGTGTATCCTCAAAACGATACAATGATTGTTTTTATTGAAGGAACTCAGGGTGTGGGTATTAAAAAAGGAAACGAAGCTACAGCTTACCAGGCTTATGAAAACACAGCAGAAGGGGAAAAAGAAAAAAGAGATTTTAAAGCGATTGGATCAGGCCGTGTGGTAAAAAAAGACAGTGTGGTGGCTTGTATGATTTTGCTTGATAACGCCAATGAAAAATTGAGGATAGGCGATATGATTGCATTAAAAGTAAATGTGCCCGCAAAACCTTACCGAAGTATCTTTTCGCAACTGGCATTTAATAATATTTATCTAGTAAATGCCGAAAGGAAAAAATTTTATACCTCAAAAGAAATAATAATTAACGACGGAAAAAAGCTAGAAGATTCTATTTATGCATTGATGAAAGCGGATTGCTCTGCATCTTACGATATGCTAAAAGATATGCAAGGCTTACCTGAGTCTGTAACTGGCAAAATGAAAGATAGCCGGTATGCAGGAAAAACCGTTTTAGAAGTTTTACGGGATGCAAAAAAGGAAGACATTGAAAGTTTTTTAAAGTTTGTAAATGACTATCCCGGAAAATACATGGCACAGGACTTTAAACTTAACGAAACCTTTGCCACCTGGTTAATAAACAATGCACCCATCAGCCCTACAGAAATAAAAGAAGCACTGTTTCCTGTTTATAAAAACAAAAAATTGTTTTTAGAAAAATTAGGGCCACATAAAGACCGTATTTTAAAAGATTCATACTGTGTTAAATTTGTTGCAGAAGTTGAAAATTATTTAGCAGCAGACGACTTTGTACACGCCCTGGACTTTAATAATTTTATAAAAGCAATAGCGTATGCGGTAAATGATACGGCTGGCAAATCTCTTGTATGGGTGTATGAAGCAGAGATTAATCATAAACAAGACAAGTATGATGTGGCTATTGCCTACTGCGACTCTGCTATAAAATATGCACAACAGGCAAATGAACATGAATATGAACTAGCTGCAATATCAAAAAAAATATTTTGCCTGTATAAATCTTTACAATCAGCTAAAGCAAAAAGTTTGCTACAAGAATTTGAAAATAAACTGCAAGCATATAAATCAACATTAAATACCAGTGTATATAACAGTAATTGGCAAAAGCGATATGAATACGCAGGCTCTTTGTATTATAATGAAGGAAATTATGGTGAGGCACTTTCTTTGTATGCAAAACTTATAGATTTAAATAAAGGCATCAACAGTTATGTTTCCATAAAAAAGAATGCAGAATATTTTACGTTTATTGGCAGGGTAAATAACGATCAGGGAAAACCAAATAACGCATTAGACTCTTTTGCAAAAGCGGCAGTTATATACAAGTCAAATTTTGATACACTTAACTGGGCAAAAGTGCAAAATGATATTGCATATAGTTATTACCTGCTGGGTAAATATTATCAAAGTATTGCTTATGCCGACTCAGCACGACAAAAATTATTATTAATGGGAGATGATAACAACGCCGGTTATTCAAAATCATTAACGGGTAGCTGTTACTGGGAATTAGGAAAATATGATTCAGCCATTCTAGCACATAAAAGCTCCATTGAGCTTCGTAAAAAAGCCAATAATGCTTCGGGACAGGCAAAATCATGGAAAAGTATTGGTGAATTATATTTAAACAGCGGCTTAAAAAACAATGCTCTTGCCGCTTACGATTCTGCCGCCTTTTATTATCAACAATTAAAAGACAGCTCGGGCCTTGCAGAAACCTACAACAAAAAAGGAAATGTTTTTTACAATGATGAAAACAATAAAATGGCTGCTGAATTTTTTGAAAAAGCCAAAGGCGTTAACAGCAAATCAACTGTAGAAGCATTATATAACCTGGGCAATGCCTGGTATGATATGGATACCACAAAGGCTAGAAATTATTTTATTGCTTGCCAGAAAATGAGCGATAGTACAAAAAATACTGGTTATCTTTTTTACGCTACCCGATCATTGGCAAATCTTGCATATCGCACTAATAATATTATTGCTGGCAATAAATTGTATCAAACCTGCCTTGATATAAGTAAACAATTAAATACAGCCATAAGCTTTGGCGATTGTATGGTATTGCGTGGTTATGGTTTTAAAGTTCAATCAGAACTCGACAGCGCTTTATATTATTACAGCAAAGCAATGCAAATTTTTGATACCGTTAGCCAGTCGGGGGTAATTTGGCAAATGAACAATATTTCGGAAGTAAATATATCGTTGGGCAACTTTCCAAAATCAAAAGAGTATTTAAACAAAGCCATTGCTCTTGCACAAGCAACAAACAATAACATTGCACAGGGTTCATCTCTTGAAGCAACTTCTTTTTTATACGGCCTTACAGGCGAGTTTGCAGAGGGGCTTAAAAACAGTGATAGTGCCATTGCAATTTTTAACAAGTCGGGTAACTTGTTAAGGTTGGCTAATGCTTATGTATCAAGAGGTACATTGTATAAAAGCATGGGCGAATACACAAAAGCCATCCATGCGTTTTTAATAGCCGATAGTATTTATATCGACCAAAAGGTTGAAGAGTTCAGATCCACCGTATCAACAGACATAGGAGTGGTATATTTTACTCAAACAGATTATGAAAATGCTTTAAAATATCACCGGAAGGCGCTAGATCAACTGAAAAAAGGAGTAGTAGACGAAAACTACCTGTTAGCTATTGGAAATATTGCAGAAGACCTTTTTTATCTTAAAAAATATGATGAAGCAGAAAAAGACCTGCTAGATGTTTTTCCAAAAGCAAAAGAAAAGAAACTTAACAGGATTGCTTCTGGCATGGCTTTAAGCTTGGGTAAACTATATTATGAAACAAAGAAGACAGCAAAAGCATTATCATATTTTGAATATGCGACTGAATATGCAAACAGTAGTGGCGAAAAAGAAAAAGCTATAGAAGCATATAATTATCTGGGGCAAATAAACAAGGTTAGTGGAAAATTACAGGAAGCAAAAAATGATTTTGTGCAGGCTGCAAAAATTGTTGAGGATTATAAAATAGTAAGTGGCTGGGAGCCTTATTACCAATTAGGGCTTTTATATTTTATGCAAAACAATTTCGATAGTGCTGTAAGTTATTTTAAAAAGGCGGTAACATTGTTAGATAAAAATGCCGAGAACCTGTATGGCGGCGAAGACGCCAGGAAAATATTTAATAACGACCCTCGTAAATCAGACCTGTATAACAAAATAACTTTTGCCTATTACAACATGGGCAACATAAAAGAAGCGTGGGCTTATGCCAACCGAAGTAATATTGCCGGCATAAAGGAATTATCGGGTTCATTAGCCTCGTCATCAAACAACGAAGAAAAAAATGAAGCATTGAAAAAATTACTTTCTATGCAACAGGCAAAAAAAGCATTAGAAAGCACACTGGAAAAACAGGACGGGGCAGCAAAAGCAGAAACACTTAAAAAAATAGAAATTCAGGAAGCTAACTACAATAATTTTTTACAGGATGTGGTGGAAAGGTACCCCGAACTTAGCATTTACTTTAGCAGGAGCAATGCAGATGAATTTAATAATTATAAAAGTAAAATTCCTGCCGATGCTGCTGTACTGTTGTACCTTCTTAACAACGATAACTTAATGATCTTTTCGCTAACCAATGAAAAGCTTTCGGTTGATACGATGACCATCAACATTACCCCTAAAATAAATGACTTTATTAACGCAATTAAAAATACCGATAAACAAACAGGTACAGGAGCTCTATCTGTACGATCGGAACCTGTAGATGAAGACGAACCTGCTGCAAAAGCAGATTTTAAAGACATATCAGGAGATTTGTACAATATACTTATCGCAACCGTGGCAGATAAAATAAAAGGGAAAAAGAAACTTTGCATCATCCCTTCTGGTGTTTTTAGTAATATGCCATTTCAATGCCTTGGTAAAAAAACCGCCGGCAATAATTTTAAATTTTTAATAGAAGATTACAGTATTTTTTATACCAATAAAATGTCAATTTTCAATAATCAAAACGAAGACGCCAACAATGTAAAACCAAATCTTGCATCATTTGCAGCTTTTGGTGTGCCCGATGCCACCCTTAGTTTTAATATTGAAGAAGTAAAAGAGATTGGAAAAATACTTGGATCAGATTCGACCGTGTATGCCGATTTAAGAGCTACTGAAAGCATGGCCAAACAAAGCCTCAGGCAAAAAAAATATATTCATTTTGCAACACACGGAGTGTTGAATTATTCTACAGATTATTCACAATCATATTTAAAGCTCTTGCCGGATAGTGATACCAGCAATGGTAATAACGGAAAATTAACTATGAGAGAAATTCAAAGCCTGGGAATAAAAGATTGTAATATGGTGATACTATCGGCATGCCAAACGGCAGTAAGCAAACAATTGGTAAAGGGATGGAACATATCACCTGCAAATTCATTTTTGGTAAGTAATGTAAAAACAGTGGTTGCCAGTTTATGGAAAGTGGCTGATGAGCCAACCGGATTATTGATGCAGTATTTTTATGAAAACATTTCATCATCTGCATC
>DAOLYC010000202.1:0-4908 GCA_035425605.1 Ferruginibacter sp. | reverse complement strand
CCTTTTAAGCGGCGAATTTTTAAAAATACTTTTAAATGATTCTTCCGTAAGTTCATCCCAGTCGTTGGTAGAAAAGCTGAGTATTTCTGCAATTGGAGTAAACTGTATTTCATTATTGGGTTTCGAAAAACGATTCCATGGGCAAACATCCTGACAAACATCACAGCCAAACATCCAGTTTTCAAACTTGCCTTTCAGGGCTCCCGGTATTAAAGCCTCTTTTAGTTCAATTGTAAAATAAGAAATACACTTACTACCATCAATTACTTTACCAGGCAAAATAGCGTCAGTAGGGCAACTATCAATGCATTTAGTACAGGTTCCGCAATAGTCTTTTATAATTTGGTATTCGTATTCTAACTCCAAATCAACTATAAGAGTGGCTATAAAAAAAAACGAACCATTTTGTTTAGTAATAAGGTTACCATTTTTCCCAATCCAACCTGCACCCGATCGTTGTGCCCAGGCTCTTTCCAAAACGGGAGCGCTATCCACAAAACCCCGTCCTTGTATTTCCCCTATATGTTCTTTTAGGTGTTGTAAAAACTGTTTTAATTTTGTTCTTATCACTTCATGATAATCTTTTCCATAAGCATATTTAGAAATTTTTGGTGCATTTTTTTCTTGTTGTTCTTTAGGAAAATAATTAAGAAGTAATGTAATGACTGATTTTGCGCCGGGTACTAATTTTGATGGGTCTATCCGTAAGTCAAAATAATTTTCCATATAGTGCATAGAACCATGCATATTCATATTCAGCCAGTTTTCCAGCCTTTTTGCATCTTCATCTAATGTTACGGCTTTAGCAATTCCGCAGTAGTTAAATCCAAGTTGATTGGCCAGGGATTTAATAAAGTGTGTATTTTTTTGAATATTAATCATTCGCTGGTATCAGAATCTTCTACATGAAGTTTATGAAAAAACCGGTGAGCTATAGGAGCAATTAAAATACCTATCGTACTTATAAAAGCCACACCGCTGAATAAAGCATATATTGATGCAAAAACTTTTGCCGTGTTCGTTAATTTTATATTGCTGTCTATCATAGGCCCCATACCACTTAAGATCATAGATGCATTTAAAAGACTATCGTACCAATCTAATTGTGGTATGGTTAATTTATAGCCGAGTATGCCTATCAGTAAGCTAATAGCCATAATGGTAAGGCCAACAACAGCATTTTTCCATAGCCTTTTGTAAAATACAGCAACGGGCAATAATTTTCCCTTTTTATGAATTGGCATAAGATTTTTTAGTTAAAAATACAAAAGCCCTGCAGTAAATGCAGGGCAAAAATTATAAATACTAATTAAAAATTTATATCATACCCAAGCGTTCCTATAAGCTCAAAATATCCAAAGCTGTGCCTTGCCCGTATTCCTTTAATTGCATTGCTATTGCTTAATGCATTCAGGTATTTTACATATCCCGATTTTCCTGTAAACTCAAAAAATAATTTTTTAAGAGGATATAGCCTTATGCCAGCTTCGGCACTTATGTTGTAACCTGCAATATGAAAATCATTATTAAGCCGGTCGCCTCTCCAGGTAAAATCTGTACGAGGGATATTAATTCCTGCACCGGCTTTCCAAATAAAATTTAATAATGGGGTTTTGTTCCCATGCTTCATCAGTAAGGTTTGCTGTTGCACATAATTAAAGTGAAGCCAATTGGCGCCATCTGTGTGTTCAAAATGAAGAAATGTTAATGGGTTCAGCGTACTGTCTCCATTAACGGGTAAACCATCAATATAGCCTGTAACTTTTACGGTTTGCCCGTCAGTTACTATATATTTTGCATGGTCAAAATTAATTTCAATAGCTTTTGTATGTTTCCTGTTTAAATAAAAACCTATCCGGTAATTATATTGTGGTATCGAAACTTCCATCGGCTTTTTATAAATAGCATCCATATCTGGCCGGTCTGTAGCTTTTGCATGGTGTAATATAAAATTGGTTCCATTGGGCATCGAAAAATGAATATTACTTTTAGTGTACCACTCTGTATTATAACCCCACTGAAGGTACATGCCCGTT
The DNA here is from genome assembly GCA_035425605.1 of Ferruginibacter sp. Lineage (GTDB taxonomy): Bacteria > Bacteroidota > Bacteroidia > Chitinophagales > Chitinophagaceae > Ferruginibacter. Next base: position 2,872 of record DAOLYC010000202.1, on the reverse strand, counting down.
AGGATTTTGCGTTTTTTTTGTGCATGCACAGTAAAAGTTAGCAGACTTAAAATAGAAAGGGTAATTGCTTTTTTTATCATAAAATCAGGTTAATAACAAAATTACATGAACATATTCAATCACTCGCCATTATTTAAAAACAAAGTAATAAACCTGCAACATTTACATTAAAAATTTATAAATACTGCTTATGCGGCAGAGCAGGCAAGCTTTAAATGCCATAATAACCTGCTGCTATCTTTTGGTTTAAGATTTGTTATTATTTAAGTAAAATTTTTAAACAATGAGTTTACAAAACCTAACTATAAAATAGAAAGAAATATTACAACAGGCACAGCAGTTAGCATTTACTGCTGGCAATACTAATGTTAATACAGAGCATATCTTAAAAGCTTTGTTGAACGATAAGGACTCGCCGGTAGAATATTTACTTAAAAAAAATGCCGTAAATACTGTTTATGTAGATGAAAAACTGGATGCAGCCATAAAAAAACTTCCTAAGGTTTCAGCAGGCGAACCGGCACAATCTTTAAGTCGTGATGCCAATAATGTTTTGTTACGGGCTACGGCAACGCTAAAAACATTTCAGGATGAATTTGTGAGTGTAGAACATTTATTGTTAGCCATGTTACAAGGAAATGATAATACTGCAAAGCTTTTAAAAGATGCAGGCCTCACCGAAAAAGGTCTGGTTGCAGCTATTAAAGATTTAAAAAAAGGTTCAACAGTTTCTTCCCAAACGTCAGAAACACAGTTTAATGCTTTAAATAAATATGCAAAAAACCTAATTGAAATGGCCAGGGCAGGAAAGCTAGACCCTGTTATTGGAAGAGATGAAGAAATACGTAGAACTTTACATATACTTAGCAGACGAAGTAAAAACAATCCCATTTTAGTGGGCGAACCAGGTGTAGGTAAAACTGCAATAGCCGAAGGATTGGCAATGCGTATTGTGAATGGTGATGTACCCGAAAATTTAAAATCTAAAATAATTTATGCTCTTGATATGGGCTTACTTATTGCAGGTGCAAAATATAAAGGTGAGTTTGAAGAGCGTTTAAAATCGGTTGTAAAAGAAGTAACGGCAAGTGATGGGCAAATCATTTTATTTATAGATGAAATACATACACTGGTAGGAGCCGGTGGTGGCGATGGCGCTATGGATGCAGCCAATATCTTAAAACCGGCATTAGCAAGAGGCGAATTAAGGGCAATAGGCGCCACAACACTTAGTGAGTATCAGAAGTTTTTTGAAAAAGATAAAGCACTTGAGCGACGATTTCAAAAAGTAATGATAGATGAACCTTCTGTTGAAGATGCCGTATCTATTTTAAGAGGATTGAAAGACAGGTACGAAACCTATCATCATGTTTTAATTAAAGATGAAGCCATTATAGCTGCAGTAGAACTATCAAACAGGTATATAACAGATAGATTTTTACCCGATAAAGCCATCGATCTTATAGATGAAAGTGCAGCTAAACTTCGCCTGGAAATGAACAGTATGCCCGAAGAATTAGATGAACTGGACAGGAAAATTCGCCAATTAGAAATTGAAAGAGAAGCCATTAAAAGAGAAAATGATGAACAAAAATTAAAACAACTGAATACAGATATTTCAAACCTGTCGGTTGAAAGGGATACATTTAAAGCCAAATGGCAGCAGGAAAAAGAAGTTGTTGAAAAGATTCAAAATGCCAAAGTTGAAATTGAAAATCTAAAATTGGCTGCCGATAAAGCCGAGCGTGAAGGAGATTATGGAAAAGTAGCCGAAATACGCTACGGAAAAGTACAGGAACAGGAAAAGTTAATAGTAGAATCTACCAATTTATTACTCGACAGTAATGAAAAACGCCTTTTAAAAGAAGAAGTAGATGCAGAAGATATTGCCGAAAATGTAGCAAAAGCTACTGGCATACCATTAAAAAAAATGATACAAAGCGAAAAGGTTAAACTATTGCTTTTGGAAGATGAACTTCACAAAAGGGTAGTGGGGCAGCACGAAGCGATTGAAGCCGTATCGGATGCCATTAGGCGTAGCCGGGCCGGATTGCACGATCCCAAAAAACCAATAGGATCATTCATTTTTCTGGGAACAACCGGGGTTGGTAAAACAGAATTGGCAAAAGCACTGGCCGATTATTTGTTTGATGACGATAGTATGATGACTAGAATTGATATGAGCGAATACCAGGAGAAACACACTGTTAGCAGGCTTATTGGTGCACCTCCGGGCTATGTTGGATACGATGAAGGTGGTCAATTAACAGAAGCGGTTAGGCGTAAGCCATATAGTGTGATATTGCTTGATGAAATTGAAAAAGCACATCCTGACGTTTTTAACGTACTTTTGCAGGTATTGGATGATGGCAGGCTTACAGATAATAAAGGCCGTATTGTAAATTTTAAGAATACGATTATTATCATGACAAGTAATATGGGCAGCCAAATCATTCAGGAGAACTTTGAAAATATAACGGAAGCGAACAAGGAAGAAGTGGTATCGAGAACGAAAATTGAGGTGATGGCGCTATTAAAACAAACCATCAGGCCCGAATTCTTGAATCGTATAGATGAAATTATTATGTTTCAACCTTTACTTAAGGATGAAATTAAAAATATCATCAAAATGCAGTTAGATGGTTTAAAAAACCTGGTTGCAGAAAATGGAATAAACTTACAGTTTAGCGATTATGTATTAGATTTTTTAGCAGAAAACGGATACGACCCACAGTTTGGTGCAAGGCCGCTTAAACGTTTGATACAAAAAGAAATAATTAACCAGCTTAGCAAAAAGATATTGGCCAACGATATAGATAAAACAAGGCCAGTTTTGGTAGATGTGTTTGATGGTATGATGGTTTTTAGGAAT
>DAOLYC010000201.1:0-4932 GCA_035425605.1 Ferruginibacter sp. | reverse complement strand
ACTAGTTTCTCGTAAATCCAACTTATATGTTACTGCTGCATGGGGCAATGCTAACCAGGCCGACTTTTTAAACCAAGTGATAATTATTGAAAGTTCTTTAACTGCCAGGCAAACAATGATGGCAATTTTATCTATTGAAAAGAAAATGGGTAGGGTTCGAACTATAAAAAATGCCCCTCGAATCATTGATATAGATATTTTGTTTTTCAACAAAAATATTATAGAAGATGAGCTGATCTCAATACCACATCCTCGTATTCCAAACAGGCGATTTGTACTGGTACCATTAAACGAACTTTCACCTCAATTTTTACATCCGGTTTTAAACAAAACCATACATCAATTACTTATACACTGTTCCGATTACCTTGATGTGAAAAAGTTTTAAAGGCACTAAACTTGTTTCCACTTATTTTGCAGTTTGTATTAAACTACTGCATGAAATATAATTTTGTAACCATTGAAGGAAATATTGGAGCCGGTAAAACTACCCTGGCGCATTTACTAAGTAAACATTATAATGCAAGACTTATATTGGAAGAATTTGCAGACAATCCTTTTTTACCTAAGTTTTATGAAGATCCTGCCCAATATGCTTTTCCCCTGGAGTTGTTTTTTATGGCTGAAAGATATAAACAATTAAAAGATTTGTTGCAGACAAAAGATATGTTTCAAACGATAACCATTTCTGACTACCTTTTTACAAAATGCCTTTTATTTGCCAAAGTAAACCTACCCGAAGAAGAGTTTAGGCTATACCAAAAACTTTTTGACATCATTAATCCACAAATCATACAACCGGATATTGTTATTTATTTACACACTCCCGTTAAAAAATTACAGGAAAATATCAGGAAAAGAAACAGGAATTATGAACAATCAATTCCAAACGATTACCTGTTTACTTTACAGGAAACATATACCCAATATATAAAGCAGCATAATATTAAAACACTTTATGTTGATGCTGGTAATGCCGATTTCCTTGGTAATGAAGAACACCTGAAAACTGTTATCAATGCTTTGGATAAAGAATATGAAGATGGGCAGCATTATATAACTTTGCCTTAATCTTTAAAAATGATTAGCAAAACGCTTACTGCAGAATTCAGGCATTTTATTTATGCCCGTTTATTTTTTGTGCTTGGGTTGCGTATGATTACCACTGTAGTTATTTACCAGGTATTTCATTTAGCAAACACTTATATGGTTGGCTTTGCCGGCCTTGCCGAATTTATACCAGCCGTTATTGCGGCGCTATTTGCAGGGCATTATATTGATAAACATAATAAAAAAAATATTTTATTATGGTCGTATGCGTTTTATACAATTTGCGGTTTAACACTTTCTTTTATCAGCCTACCTTATTTTCAATTTACTAATACAACCAAACTTACTGTAATTTTTTCAGTAGTTTTTTGTACAGGCATTATCCGGTCTTTTGCCGGGCCTGCCGCAAACAGTATGATTGCAGCAATTGTACCACGTGAAGAATTGCAAAATGCCATTACTTATAATTCATCTACCTGGCTTATTTCTTCTATTGGTGGACATGCTATTGGCGGGCTTCTTATTGCTGCAATTGGAATTGCTGGTGCTTACTTTGTTACCGCATGCCTGGTTTTTATAGCCGGTATATTTGCATTAAAACTGTTACCAAAGCCTCCTGTAAACTTGCACTTTAAAGAACCTATGATTACATCAATTAAAAAAGGGTTTTCGTTTGTATATCATAACAAAAATTTGCTCGGTGTAATTTCACTTGATCTTTTTGCTGTACTTTTTGGCGGTGCCGTAGCTTTTATTCCAGAAGTAGCCAGTACAGTGCTGCATACCGGAGCTATTGGCTATGGTTTCTTAAATGCCGCAATGGATATTGGAAGTCTTATAAGTGTAGGAATATTGGTTAAATATCCTTTGAAAAGGAAACAAGGACTAAAAATGCTGATGGCTGTTGCCGGTTTTGGTTTGTGTATTATAGTATTTGGGTTATCAAAAGTTTATTGGCTTAGTTTTTTAACCTTGCTTGTTGCCGGTTTATGCGATGCCGTAAGTGTGGTAGTTCGTGGTACTATTCTACAATTATTTACACCTGATGAATTAAGAGGAAGGGTTGCATCTATCAACCTGATCTTTATCAATTCCAGCAACGAACTTGGGCAGTTTGAAAGTGGAGTTACTTCCCGATTGTTTGGCACATTACCGGCTATTATATTTGGCGGGGCTATGTCGGTATTGGTGGTTGCTGGAACCTGGATAAAATTTCCTAAACTAAAAAAACTGGAGTATTAGTTACCAAAAAAAATATTATAAAAAGAAATATTTACACTGGATTATTATAAATATTAAAGTTATTAAACCAGTATTACAAGCAACCATTTTACAAGTATGTTTATTTTGTTGAAATAAAGTTGTAATACTTTCAATAAGAAATTCTCCTTCACTTGAGTTTTATTATACCATTATAAAAAAGAGCCCCTTGCAGAAGCAAGGGGACATCTTTTGTTTGTGCTTGGTTAACTCTATCTTAAATTATTTTACTACTTTTTGAATTAAAGTAACATCTCCTGCCTGCACTTTTACCATATAAATACCGCCAGATAAACGTCCCAGGTTTTCTAAACTAAGTATGGTTACACCTTTAGAAATAACAGCATTTTGTGAGGCAATTTTTTTACCAGTATAATCAAACAGACTAACACTAGCATTTGAATTATTTTCACTAGAAACGCTGATATTGATTTTATCGCTGAATGGGCTTGGATATACAGCAGTTACAAATAAGCCTTTTAATTTTACATTTACACTGGCAATATTGCTGTATTGATAGCTGCCATCTTTGTCCATTGCTTTAATTCGGTAAAAATTCTGGCCAGCTTTTGACTTATTATCTGCAAACCTATAAGTAATGGTACGATTGCTATATCCTGCAGCAAGCAATGTTGATATTGAATTAAAATTAACGCCGTCTGTACTATGTTCAACTACAAAATAACCTGTATTACTTTCCTGTTCAGTACCCCAGCTTAAATTAGTTACACCGTTATTATAAGTTGCTGTAAGTGCCGTTAATGTAAGAGGAACTATACCAGCTTGCGGAGCTACAAAGCAAATATCATCTACAGCAAAACTGCTAGCCGTTGTGCTATTACCACGCATTCCTACTTCTAATTTTTTATAAGTATTAGGTGGTACAACTACTGAAAGAGTGTATTGAACCCAATCGCCAGCATTATAACCAGGCTGTCCGACTGTAGTTGTCATTGTAACTGCAACTGTTGAAATGGTTGAAACTACATTTGCGTTATCGGTACCTTTCACATATAATGCAAAATTTGGAGTTGCACCTGCATTTACTTTGCTAACCCATACCCTAAAAGTTAATGGGCCTGCATAGTACAATTGAGTAGGTGAAGTAGGAGCTACCAGTGTTTTATACCAAAACCTATTGGTATTATCACTTGATTGATTTATTACCAGCATATCTCTACCGGTATGTGGTGCAAAAGGAGTTGCAAGATAAATCATGGTATCTGCATGGTTTACCACACCATAATAATTAGATGAAGGAAAGCCTGTAGTCCAAAGTGAATAATCTGTTTGAGCAGTTACTGAACTTCCATTAGAATTTGTACCTGCAAAGTTTAAAGATCCAGATTCAAATCCTCCATAAAAATCTTCTACCGGAGTTGAAGCTGATGAAGGTGGATTAAGTACCAGTATATTATCGGTACAAGCCGTAAAACAATTTTCTGCTGCAGGTTTTACTCTTATTTGAATACTTTTTGCTTCAGTTGTAGCCTGGTCATCTCCATTCCAAACAGGGCTTGTAACAATTTCAGGATCGGCACCTGCACCCATTAAAACACGGAGTTCAATATTATTTAATGCTGTGGTAGCATTAGCTATGATAAGATCGTAACAAAAATCATTAATGCCAGTAACCCTATTGGCATTACTAACTGCGAATACAGTACCATTTATGGTATTGTTAACAGGTAAACCTGTTGGATTGCCTGCTAAAAATATCCAGGGGCCAGGTGCTGAACCCGGTACGTTAATACGATATTGCCAGTGATACCAGGTTGTATTATCTGTTGCAGTAACAATTGTTGAAACGGTAACAGTTTGACCGGTTAAAATACAAGGAGGTGTGTAAGCAACAACCCGGTGTGCATAAGTGGAAGTTGTAAACAACATTAAAAATGCAGTAACTAAAATTGTTAAACATAGTTTAACTAACGTCTTTGACTTTGAGGTAGAAATTTTTTTCATTTTTAAAATTTTGTGTAGGTTTCAAATAATAAATACATCAATAAAAAATTATTGAAACTTTTTACAGGATTGGACAAACTAATTCCAAAGGGGAGTTAATGAAAATCAAAGGTATTGGTAAGCAATTATAGAGGGGAATTCATAGGGATTGTAGTTGCTAAAACATTATATAAATGCTGTATAGCTACAATAAAGATACAATCTTAAACTAAACAATCAAACTTTTTGTAATTTTTTATTGGCTAAATCCAATGCAATGCCCAACTGTTCGCTTATATTAATATTTGTATTATCTATTTCAATGGCATCATCAGCCTTACGTAAGGGGCTTATTTCTCGGTTCGAATCTATAAAATCCCTCATTTGTAAATTCGCTTTCACATCTTCAATTGAAACATTGGGATTCTTTGCCTGCATTTCCATATATCTTCTTTCTACTCTTACTGCAATATCAGCAGTCATAAAAATTTTCAATTCAGCATTAGGAAAAACTGTAGTGCCTATATCTCTGCCATCCATTACAATTCCTTTATTAACACCCATTAATTGTTGCTGTGCTACCGCAAAGGCTCGTATTTCTTTTATGGCTGCTATTTCACTTACTTTTTCTGCAATTACCAGATCTCTTATCAGGTATTCAACATTTTCATCATTTAA
>DAOLYC010000200.1:1467-4951 GCA_035425605.1 Ferruginibacter sp. | reverse complement strand
GATGGGGTCTCCGTTAAATTTTCTCCATAACATAAAAATGGGTTTTTTAAAGTTAAGGATAAAACATATAAAGAGTTCTTTAAAACTTTAAAAATTAAGAGAAAATAGAAAGTTAACTATTGGTTTAAAAACAATAAATGGGTTAATGCATATTATCGTTTCATTAATTTAAGCGGAAGTAAGTAAAATAAAAAAGGGGGCAGCCCCTAACGCTACCCCCATTACACATGAATCTACCTTACTGTTTTATAATTCTTTCTGTTTTTTGTTCATTGTTGGCAAATAGTTGTATTACATACATTCCATTTGGCTGGTTGCTTACATCTATATGGGCAATGCCCTTTAATCCTTTTCCTTTATTTATTATACGGCCGTTCATATCCATTAACATGTATTGATAATCTTCAGCAGCATTAACCACAATATTACTTTGTACAAATGTTGATACATTAAATTTATAATCTGCTTTACCGCTTGTTTTTAATGCAATAATATTTGAATAAACAATTTGGTTAATTACAGATGTAACTTTTAACCTGTAATAAATAGTATTGCTTTTATAAGGCTGGTACGAAAAATTTACAGTGCTGGCTGCTGCATTGTTCAAAACATTAAAATTACTTCCATCGGCCGAAGATTGAATTTCGATAGTTTTAATCGGTTCATCAGAAATGATACGCCAGTTAAGGTTATGTTTATTATTGTTGGTATTACCCGTTAAGGTTACATCATGTATTGGTAAAATACCGGTATAGCCATTTAGGGTATAAGCGCCCAGGCTTCCGTAAGCGCCAATATTGGTATTACCAGTTCCATGTATTTTAAGATAGTATGTACCTGCTGTTAAAAAAGTATCAATGGTTACACTCATTGTATTTTCTGGATCGTAGGTTGTGATTAGTGTTGCCGATGCATTATATAATTCCACTCTTATATCCAGGTTAGCGCCAATATAGTTTGCACCCACATTAAATGGTATAGCTGTTAAATGCAGGCTGGCGCTTTGATTAAGCGTAAATTTAAATGCATCCTTATCGGTGCTGGTACCTATAATGCCGTTAACAGTGAAATTTGATGCATTAATATTATAAGTATTAACATCCAGTGTTTCTGCAAAATCATCAGTACGAAAGCCAAAGCCGTTTTGTGTAGCAATGATGGTTAGGTTATCCTGTATGCTGGTACATCCATAAGGTGTTGGGCCATTATTCCAGTTACTCATGTTACGATAATAACTGTTGCCCATAATTGGTGCCCACCCGGTTTCGCCACTTCCTTCTCCACTGTTATATTGCTCTAATGGGTTGCTGCAATCGCTTCCGTATTTTGATTGATGCGATAACCCTACCGTATGGCCGCTTTCGTGAGAACAACATTCGCCAACCATTTTTGGGCTATACGGCCCAAGCCTATCGCTAAAAACAAATGCCGGAGTATCATCACCCCAGGTAAAAGAGCCAACATACGATATACCACCAACACCGGGCATCCAACCGCTGGTTGTGGTGATGATCACCCTCATACGTTTGTTTAATGGTGCAGCCAGATAAACTGTAGAATCTGTAGTGATATTAATATTGAATGGACGGTAATCTTCTGCTACTCGGTTAAAAGCTTCGGTAATTTGTGCTTCATTTAAACCCGATGGCGCACAATTTATTGAGTTTCCTCCATTCCAAACGGTGCTTTCAACATACTGCCCGTCAAAGTCCAGAAAAATTGTTGCTACTGCTGATGGGTAACTGTTTAATTTAGGTGTGCTAAAAGCATTATTACAAATTAATAATGTTAAAGCAAATGTTAGTGAGGTAAATAACTTTTTCATTGGTTAGGATTTTGGATAGTTAGGATAGATTCGTTTTTTAGTGTATAAAACAATCGGGAATCACCCGGTCTGTTTCTATTTTAACTAGTTGATAATTTCCAGCCAGGTTTTTTTTCAATTCAAAGCCATCAAAATAATTTTTATTGATGATTCGGCCAGTGAACGAAACTGTTCCATCTTCATTCAATATTTTTGAAACGCTAAATATGGTATTGGAAAAATCGGGCGATTTTATTATAGCCGATTGCAGGTTTGCATACTTAACAATGTTACTGGTTACAGTACCCGAAAAATTAAAATTACTGGCAAATTGCAGGTTGATGTATTGACCTTGTGGTGCTGTGAATATTCTGCTTAACTCAGTTTGACTGCAATCTATAACCGTTGGAAAACTGCTGAATTGTTTTGGTTTTGCAGTATTGTCTTGCGAAAATCCTGTTGTTGAAATTACACACAATAATAATGACAATGCATAGGGGGCATAGTGTTTCATTGGATATTTTTTGGTTTTTACGAGGTTTTGGATATTTAAACTTCCCTTAGCAAACGATGTTCACAATTGTTTTATTATCTAAAAAATAAAAAACTTCCTTTTGAGACTGGATATTAGTACAATTACGATAGACGATTGAGTAGTATCACCAAGTAAAGGGCGCTAAAACTGGTTGGTGCCAAGCAAAACCAGTGTACATGCTTCCTGGGTAACGATATTATTTTTTAAAGCCAGGGTTTCTAGTTCATCATTTTCGGTGCCAGGATTAAATAGTATTCGTTTGGGATGAAGTGAAATAATGTAATCGTAATATTCTTTTTGATGTTGGGGATTTATATAAAGCGTTATTGTATCAATATCTTTAAAATTAATTTTTTCTGTAACAATATCAACACCTGCAACAGTTGCTTTTTGCTTTCCGATTGCTACAACAGGATGACCATATTTAATAAGCTTATTTATTGCAAGGTAGCTATACCTTGCAGGATTAGTTGAGGCGCCAATCACCAATGTTTTTTTGCTTTCCATATCAGTTTAAAAATCTGGCTTTAATTTCAGGTGTGGGTATCATACACTCTTGTCGAATGCCAAACCATTTATAACGGTTTTTTGCAATCCAATTGTAGATACTATCTCTTATAAATTTTGGAACAATTATAAACCCATAGCAAAGTGGCCATAAAGCTGTTAAATGCCTGCATACTCTTAATGCAGCTGTTGATTGCTTATATACTTTTTCGTTTTCGATAAATATAAACGATTGCATTTCATCTTTGGGCAAATGATATTGTTGTAATATATTTTGCCCTGCATCTGATTGAATGGCTGCAAAAAAAATATTGCCTTTTTTGTTACGCTTAATTGTGAAGTTAACAGCGTTATTACAAAAATTACAAACACCGTCGAATAGTATGATGGGCTTATCATTCATTAATGCAAAGTTACAATGGCAGACTGATTTATGGTTTTAAATTAAACAATATAAATTCTTAAAAACGATGGATTAATATACTATTGTACAAGTGTCCTCAAAAAATGAGATGTTTTTTGCGCCAGCACCGAAGTTTAATGTAGAAGAGATGCCTTTTCAACAAAAACAAAAAAGCGTTAGTTGTTAAACTAACGCCAGGTTTTGTATAATAATTTAATCCGTAAATTTTATAGTA
>DAOLYC010000200.1:0-1457 GCA_035425605.1 Ferruginibacter sp. | reverse complement strand
TACAGGGTTCTCCAGGTATTTTTTTACTGTTTGCATGAAAGCTGCGCCCACAGCACCATCTACCGTACGGTGATCGCAACTCATTGTTATCTTCATAATATTGGTTACACCAAATCCCTCGCCTTTTTTAACAACGGTTTCTTTAATTCTACCTACGGCAAGTATGGCGCTATCAGGTGGATTGATGATTGCAGTAAACTCATCTATATCCATCATGCCCAGGTTGCTGATGGTAAATGTATTACCACTGAATTCGTTTGGTTGTAGTTTTTTATCTCTTGCCTTACCGTAAAGTTCTTTGGCTTCGCCGGCTATTTGCGATAAGGTTTTTTGATCGGCAAAACGAATAACCGGTACAATCAACCCATCGGGTGTTGCTACTGCGCTACCGATATGAATATGATGGTTCTGGCGGATAAAATCACCACCTGGCGTTTGCGGAGCCGACATCCAACTGCTGTTTACTGCCGGGTGCTGGCGAAGCGATAAAGCAACTGCTTTTATTATAAAATCATTAAACGAAATTTTAACCGGGCTAATTTCGTTTAATTGAGTTCGAGCCGTCATTGCATTATCCATATTTATTTCCATAGTTAAATAAAAATGCGGTGCGGCAAATTTACTTTCGCCCAGGCGGCGAGCTATGGTTTTACGCATTTGTGTTAATGGAATATCGGTGTATCCCTCAGTACCACTAACCGTAGTTACAACAGGCGCAGCAGTTTTACCAACTGAAGCAACCGGGTTTACTACAGAAGATGGTACATAAGTATCAATATCTTTTTTAATGATACGGCCTCCATCGCCACTGCCACTAACTTTACTTATATCAATACCCTTATCGGCAGCTAATTTTTTTGCCAGTGGCGAAGCTTTTATTCTTCCATTGGCTGAAGATGATAATTCATTAGCTGCTGTAGCAACAACAGATTGTTCTACATTAGTAGATTGCGAACTGCTGCTCACTGCTGGCTGGCTGTTTGCTCCACTTTTTTCTGCTGCTACATAGGCACTAACATCGGTGCCGGCTTTACCCACTATTGCTATTATCTCATTTATTTTTGCAGCTTGCCCGGCTTCTACCCCTATATATAATAATGTACCTTCTTCGTAACCTACCACTTCCATAGTTGCTTTATCGGTTTCTACTTCGGCAAGCACATCATCGGCTTTTACGGTATCTCCAATTTTTTTATTCCATGAAATTATTTTTCCTTCGGTCATTGTATCGCTTAACAATGGCATCCTAATTTCTTTTGCACCTGTTGGCAGTGAAACCGTTTGAGAGCTGGTATTTATGGCTTGTGGCACTGCTTCTTCAGTTTTTGCAACTTGTGTATTTGCCGTTGCAGGCTTGCCTTTTGTACTTCCATCTTCATTATCAAGCAGCGCTTTAAAATCTTCGCCGGCATTACCAATTACTGCAATAATTTGGTTCACTTTTGCCGCTTCGCCTG
>DAOLYC010000199.1:4528-4964 GCA_035425605.1 Ferruginibacter sp. | reverse complement strand
TCGGTAATTATCATGCCGGTATCTTCTCCCAGGCCAACACCAATACAGGCCGGGTTTGCGGCAACTGCCTGTGCCAACCTGCCAAACCTGCCACGTTTTTCAAAATGCGAATCAAAAATAACGTCATTCATAAAACCCAGGCCGGTGGTTATTTTTACTTCTCCTTTTAAATGCGCTCTTGTAGCATTGCCTTCATAAATCATGGTGTTGCTCATGGCCATAGCACCTGCCGATGTGCCCGCTACAATAAAATTATCTTCATTAATATAGCGGTCCATAATCTTTTGAAAAAAAGCTGTGCCGCCAAAAGTGCTGCTGAGCCGTAATTGGTTGCCACCACTAAACATAACAACATCACATTTATTAATTCGATTGGTATAATCGGTATTGGCCGCATCGGCACGGTTACGGATATGCATTACTCCAATATTGGTGC
>DAOLYC010000199.1:0-4518 GCA_035425605.1 Ferruginibacter sp. | reverse complement strand
AGCCTATTTTTCCAAAAGCATTCAGGTAATTATCGCCCACTTCGTAGGGTATCATGCTGGCAGTGGTTATTACTTCAATTCGGCATAAGGGGCCGCCGGCTTCTTCTACAACCCGGGTGAGAATTCCCAGTTCAAAAAAATTGAGGTTATTGCGTTGTATCTTTCCACTCTCCAGGTCGGTGCCTTTATCTTCTGCTCCTCCAATCGCTATAAGTTTTCCTTTTGCAAACAGCATTTAATCTTTTTATGAGTAAACGCAAAATTAAGGGAAATCGTGTTTTATAAATGCTTATAAGTTATTAAGGTCTGTTAATTATGAAGTGGCAAATTTTGTAATTCCTTCCACAAGCCTGTCTAAATTTTTGGTACTGGTATATACATTGGGTGTTATTCTTACACCATGTATGTTTTCCCAGTTAATGCCTACTGTATGTATTTTAAAATTACTCCACAAGTAACTGTCTAATTCTCCCGGCTCTTTTCCATCAACACTAACCATACCAATAGCACAGCCAAATTCTTTTTTAAAAGAGGTATGCAGTTTTACTTTTGGTATATTTTTTACTTTTTCCATCCAGTAATTTTTTAAATAAAGCAGGCGTTCTTCTTTTCTTTTACTTCCAATCATGTCATGAAAGTCAATAGCTTTATCAACAGCTTCTTCAATATAAAAAGGCCGGGTTCCCAAATGTTCAAACTTACGGATGTTATCTTCTTCTTTATTGCCTGCGCCAAACAAGGGCCAGGTATCTTTTATTTTTTCTTTATGTACATACAAAAAACCAGTACCAACAGGTGCTCCCAGCCATTTGTGTAAACTGGTTCCAAAATAATCGCAATTAAGTTGAGGTATTAAAAATTCAAAATGAGCAAAAGTATGGGCGCCATCCACCAAAACGGTTATGTTTTTCTTTTTGGCCGCATCGGCAATTTGCCGCACTGGCATTTTTTGTCCAATCCAGTTTATCATGTGCGTAATTTGCACAACTTTTGTTTTAGAAGTGAATACATCTGTATATTTTTTTACAAGATAATTTTCATCTTCGCTGGGCAACTCTAAATTAATCCAGACTAATTTTATGCCTTCTCTTCTTTCTCTTTGTTGCCAGGCGCCAATCATGTTAGGGTAATCTTGTTTGGCAAGTACCACTTCATCTCCCGCTTTTAATTCAATACCAAAAATGGCTGTTTCCAATGCTTCAGATGCATTGCGGTGCATGGCAATCTCTTCGGCATCGCAGCCAGCAAGTTGTGCAAGGTTTTTTCGTAATGGCTCTCTGCCCTGGTCTAAAATTCGCCACATAAAATAACTGGGCGCTGCATTGCATAAATCATAATTTCGTTTCATGGCATCGGCTACAGTTTTTGGCGCCGGCGATACACCTCCGTTATTAAGGTTAATAAAATTAGGCATGATGGTATAGGATTGCTGCACATAATACCAAAAGTCTTCATCGGTTGCCAGTTGAGATGGTAAAACTTTTTCGTTGTTTTTTATTGCAGCCTGTAAATTGCGGCTCCATGCAGGTTGTAAAATACCAGAAGCTGCAGCGGCAGATAATATACCAACCTTTTTTATAAATGCACGACGATCTTTCATATCCTTAATTTTAGCATTACAATGTACAAATTTTGTTTTTTGTAAAGCAAGATGATTGTGGTAATTTCCATTTTATTGCTAAAACAAAAGGCCAAAATAAAAATTAATACCCTGCTGGCATTAATTGGATTTTACTTTTCAAAAAACTAAACTGTTTTATTTATGAAGATTGTTGAAATAAAGATTTTAAGAGGCCCTAACTACTGGAGCGTACGCCGCACCAAACTGATACAAATGAAACTTGACCTGGAAGAAATGGAACAGCTACCCACCAATAAAATTGATGGTTTCAGGCAACGGCTGGAAGCTATGTTTCCTACAATGATAGAGCATCGCTGTAGTGTAGGAACCCGTGGCGGTTTTTTTGAACGGGTAGATGAAGGTACATGGATGGGGCATGTGATTGAACATATTGCCCTGGAGATGCAAACACTTGCAGGCATGGATACAGGATTTGGCCGTACAAGAGGTACAGGCAAAGAAGGCGAATATTATGTATGTATTAGTTATATGGAAGAAGATGCAGGTGTATATGCCGCAAAAGCTGCAGTACGGGTAGCCCAGGCATTAACCGATAATGTTGATTATGATTTGGCTGCTGATATTATGAAGCTTAGAGAAATAAGGGAAGATACCAGGCTTGGCCCCAGTACGGGTTGCATAGTAGATGAAGCAGCAAAAAGAGGTATTCCATATATCCGATTAAACAAACATTCACTAGTTCAACTGGGTTATGGTGTTCACCAAAAAAGAATAAGGGCAACCATTGCAAGCACCACCGGAAACATTGCTGTAGATATTGCCTGCGATAAAGAAGAAACAAAAAACCTGTTAGATGCAGCAGAAATTCCGGTACCAAAAGGTGATGTAATTAGAACCGAAGCAGGATTAAAAGATGTGATTGACAAAATTGGTTATCCCATTGTAATTAAACCCATTGATGGTAATCATGGCAAAGGGAATACCACAAATATTATTAACTGGGAGCAGGCAATCAAAGCGCTGGCTGCAGCAAAAGAATATGGCCGTAGTGTAATTGTAGAAAAATATATTACCGGTTTCGATTTTAGGATTCTTGTTATCAACTACAAATTTATTTGTGCAGCTTTGCGTACACCTGCGGCAGTTATAGGAGATGGAAAAAATAGTATCCAATATTTAATTGATGAAGTAAACAAAGATCCCCGCCGTGGTTACGGACACGAAAAAGTTTTAACCCAAATTACCATTGACCAGTTTACACAAAAGATGCTGGATGAAAAGAACTATACATTAGAAACAGTTCCTGCAAAAGGCGAACAGGTTTTATTAAAACCAACAGCCAATCTTTCAACCGGCGGAACAAGCACCGATGTTACGGATGAAGTACATCCGGCAAACATCATCATGTGCGAACGTATTGCACGAATCATCGGCCTTGATATTTGTGGTATAGATATTATGGCAAAAGATTTACGCAGTTCAGTTAGAGAAAGTGGTGGCGCAATTTTGGAAGTGAATGCAGCCCCTGGGTTTCGTATGCATATAGACCCTTCCATTGGTTTGCCACGTAATGTGGCCGAGCCCGTTGTGGACATGCTGTTTCCAAAGGGTAGCGCCGGTACAATACCCATTATTGCCATTACCGGAACAAACGGCAAAACAACCACTACCAGGCTTACTGCACATATTGCAAAAACAGCCGGTTATAAAGTTGGTTATACTACCAGCGATGGTGTTTATATTCAAAACCAATTGATGATGAAAGGCGATTGCACCGGGCCGGTTTCATCGCAGTTTGTATTAAAAGACCCTACTGTTGATTTTGCCGTTTTAGAATGTGCCAGAGGTGGTATTTTAAAAAGTGGATTGGCTTTTCAAAATTGCGATGTTTCTATTGTAACAAATATAAGCGCCGATCATATTGGCCTGGGTGGTATAGATTCGATGGAACAGATGGCAAAGGTAAAAGCCGTAGTGCCCGAAACAACATTTAAACATGGTTATGCTATTTTAAATGCTGATGATGATTTGGTGTATGCAATGAAAGACGGACTGAGTTGTAATGTTGCCCTGTTCAGCATGGATGAAAAAAATCCAAGAATAGTAAAACATTCCAAAGACGGCGGCTACGCTTCAGTGTTTGAAAACGGATATATTACCATCATGAAAGGCACCTGGAAAATAAGGGTGATAAAAGTTACTGATGTACCAGTTACTTATGGCGGTAAGGCTGTTCATAATATTATGAACTGTTTGCCTGCCGTATTGAGTACCTATTTTTGGCGTAATATTGAAATTGAAGATATACGGTTGGCACTGCAAACTTTTGTTCCTTCAACAACACAAACACCAGGAAGATTGAACATGTTTCAATTTAAACATTTTCAGTTTTTGGTTGACTTTGCTCATAACCCGGCCGGGCTTGAATTGCTTTGCGATTTTGTAAGTAAGATTGATGGAGAACCAAAAGTTGGTATCATAAGCGGCACCGGCGATAGGAGGGATGAAGACATAAAAGAGTTAGGAAAAATTTCGGGTAAATATTTTGATGAGATCATCATCAGGCAGGATAAAAACCTGCGGGGCCGTACTGCTGAAGAAATTGTAAACCTGCTGATAGAAGGTATTAAAGAAACGCAACCAAAAGAATTACCTATTGAAATTATCTATAACGAAAAAGAAGCCATCATGCATGCCTATAATAATGCCAAACCGGGTTCTTTAATTACTATAATGTGCGATGTAGTGGCCGAAGCGCTAGACCTGATAAAAGGTTTAAAGGAAAAAGAAGATACAGAGTAAGCGGTATTTAAAAACCTTTTGGGAATTTTACCTTGTTACCCTAAATTTGCACTCCCGATAAAAAATTGAGGTGGTATATTGGGTTATGGTGTAAAGGTAGCACAACAGATTTTGATTCTGTTTGTCTAGGTTCG
>DAOLYC010000198.1:0-4982 GCA_035425605.1 Ferruginibacter sp. | reverse complement strand
AGCAGCGTTGGTGCCGTTATTCCCAATAAGTGCCCATCCACCATTGCCTGAAGTGTTGATAGCAACCCAGCTTGCTCCATTGTAATAATAGAAACCAGGTGTATTATCTGTCTGATAAATCAATAAGCCGTTTGCCGGTGTGGCAATTCCATCCCGTTGAGCCATCGTCATCCTCGGTATCAGCATTCCTTTTTCTGTGCTTTTAATATCTAAAGCTGCACTGGCATCGGCAGTGCTGGCATCGTTGTTGATGGCTACAGATTGCGCATGGCTATTTATTGTAACTGCTGTAACAATTAATAATAAAAAGTTAATTTTTTTCATTTTTCTTTTGTTTTGTTTTTTTTTGAATCAGGCAAAAGGCCATCCATCATCTGGCAGTCATGCCATAGGCGTTTGCGGAATGAATGCCATCAGAAAGGTTTACAGCAACACCGTCTTTCCAGTATTTTGCAATGAAGATCTGAGGCATACCTGACCCGGTTGGCACAGCTTCATGGCCACATATCAGCACAGTAGTTTTGTTTGCCACAATGTTGGTTGCAAAGGCATTATTTGTGCCGTCGGAAAGCTTTACTACTGTACCATCAGGCTTCCAGTACACTGCTGTATATTTACCCTGGGTAAACTGTTCTTCGCCACATATATATGCCTTGTTTTCTAAAGTCACTGATATATCTTCAGCAGTAGCATAATTTGATCCATTTGTTAAATAAGTGGGGGTTCCTTCAATCCATAAGGTAGCCCGGAAGGTGTTTTCACCGGCTACTTTGTCTTTGCCACATGCGTATATTTTATACGCAGTATCAGGTTGCAGGAACAGGGCTAGTGTCATGGCATTAACAACACTTCCGGGGCTTATGCCCACTTTTGGTTGTGGTGAACCCGGATAAGACAAAACCGGATCTGGCCAAACAGCGGCAAAGCCACTCGATGGCGAAGTACTTCCCAGTAAACCGCAGGCAAGTGGTTTGCCGTAAATGTCTAAAACAGCCATATTATCCAAACATTGGGAAGGCGCCGGGGCAAGGCTGTGCTTTATTCCGTCCTTCTCCTCCCAATATACCGCTTGAGTTTGTGTTACACCACCGCCCGGAAAGTATTGATCGGTACCGCAAATGAATACACGCCTTGTCCAATCATGATCACCCGGCCCTGTTTTAAAATACTCAATACCAACTGATGTAGCGGTAGCATGAGAAAAACCATCTGTAAGATGATGCTCTACACCATTTAACCAATAGGTGGCATAGGTATCATTACTCCCTGTTACCGGGGAACTACCTACAACAAATACGTCGCCGGTAGAGTCGTCCACGGCAACATCATACGCAGCAGATTGCACATTGTTCAGCCTTGTAGCGTTGCCATTTTTCCAAAGAGTAGCGCTGGTTTGATTTAGTACACTGGGGTCGTAATTCATAGTTCCTACAACATAAATGTCTGTAAAATCGCCGGTAGAGTCGGGGTTGCATCCGGAACAGGGTGGATTAACAGGATTTTTTTTGCAAGAAAAAAAAGACAGGGTTACCACCAGGGTGCAGAAAAGGAAGATAATACGTTTCATAAAGATCAAATTTTAGTACTGCTAAATTCAGAAAAGTTGTAAGTAAATTCAACCCCAAAAAGGGTGATATGATTTTCTTTTTCCCGCAGATTGGCAGAGATTTTTCCCCGCAGATAGCCGCTGATTTTTTTCGCAGATTGGCGCTGATTTTTTCTGCGAGAATCAGCGATGTATTATATCTGCGTATATCAGCGGGAGATTATTCTTTTCCCGCAGATTGGCGCTGATTTTTTTCGCAAATTTTCACTGATATTTTCTGCGAGAATCAGCGATGTATTTTATCTGCGTACATCAGCGGGAGATGATTTTTTTCCCGCAGATTTTTGCAGATTTTCTTTGCGCTAATCAGTGGGAAAATTTTCCTTATTTTTAATTCATGACAGAGAATGATATTTCATATATTATCCGTGGTTGTATTTTTAAAGTTTACAATGCTTTAGGGCCGGGTTTGCTTGAGTCGGCCTATGAAGCATCGTTAAAATATGAGATTGAGAAATCAGGGTTAGCGGTTCAGTCGCAGGTTGCATTACCAATGATATATGAAGAGGTGAAGATTGACGTTGGTTACCGGCTTGATTTACTGATAGAGAACAAAGTAATTATAGAATTGAAATCTGTAGAAACATTACTTGATGTACACCACAAACAATTAATTACTTATTTGAAATTATCAGGTATTAAACTTGGCTTACTGGTTAATTTTAATGCGGATGATATTGCTAAGAATATTTTTAGAAAAGTAAATGGTTTATGATTTGTTTTTCCCGCAGATAACCGCTGATTTTTTTCGCAGATTTTTGCAGATTTTATTTGCGCTAATCAGCGGTGTATTTTATCTGCGTACATCAGCAAGAAATGTTTTTCCCGCAGATAACCGCTGATTTTTTTCGCAGATTTTTGCAGATATTTTCTGCGAGAATCAGCGATGTATTTTATCTGCGTACATCAGCGGGAAACTCGTACATCAGCGGGAAACTCGTACATCAGCGGGAAAAACTCATACTAATCTTTCATTAATAGCTTTGCTCACAGCTTCGGTAGCAGAATGTACCTGTAATTTTTCGTAAACCTTTTTAATGTAAGAGCGAACGGTTTCAAAAGCCAAACCTGTTTGCCCTGCTATCATTTTATAACTGTTGCCTTTGCAAAGAAGTTTTAAAATATCATTTTCCTTTGCAGTAAAATTGTATTGGCCTGCTGTATTATGCTGCATGGAGTTAATCACCATCTTTGCAATAGAAGGGCTCATCGGCGCCCCTCCGGCAAGTACTTCTTTTATGGAAGAAATTAATTTTTCTGAAACATTTTTTTTAAGCAAATACCCCGATGCACCTGCACAAATAGCGTCAAACACATTTTGATTATCATCAAAAACCGTAAGCATAATGATGGCTATTTGTTTATTTGTGGTTCTTATTTTTCTTACTGCTTCAATACCATTCATACCGGGCATATCTATATCCATCAAAATAACGTCAGGTGTTTCATTCTTAATTTGCACAAGCGCTTCCAAACAATTGCCGTAACTACCGGTTACAACAAAAGCATCTGAAAGCATTAATAATTCTTCCAGTCCATTTCTGAGCGTTTCATTGTCTTCGTAAATCAGTACTTTTTGTAACATAATTTAAGGCAAGCTATTTTAAGAAAGAGAGCTATACTACCCCAATATGGGGGAATGCTTTAGATTGTAAATAATAATTCCACAACGGTACCGGGCAATGCATTGCTAATGTGCAATGTACCATTTATTTGCCGTGCCCGTTCACGCATATTCATAAGGCCATTACCGTGTTTTATGATGGCTTCATCAAAACCGCAGCCATTATCTTTTATCTTCATTGCTATCTGTCCGTTTTCATTTTTTGAAAATTCAGTTGATACAATTGTACAATTACTGTATTTAACAGCATTGTTTATGCATTCTTTAAATATCAAAAAAACATTCTTTCTAATATCTGACGTTATAATTACAGGGTTAAGCATATCGGGAAAATCAAATTGCAAATTAATGTCGATGGGTTCGCAAAGTTCGGACGCAAATTCTTTAATATGTGCAAATGTATTTTCGAAATTATTATTACCGGGTTTAATGGCCCAAATAATATCGCCCATACTATCCATCATGGAGCCTGACTGTATATTTATTTTTTCGAGATAGGCAGTAACATCAATCTGCTGCTTTTCTTTTTGTAAAGCAATTTTACTGGTAATATTAATGCTGGTAAGTGCTGAGCCAATATCGTCATGTAAATCCCGGGCAATGTCTTTTCTAAGGCTTTCTTCTACCAGGTGGCGGGTGATTTTTTTTGAACAGATATCGGCAATCTTTTGAAATATTCGTAAATGCCGTTTTGAATAAAACCCCTTTTTGCTATTTTCCGAATCTATAATACCAATTAGTTTTCCCTCTACTAAAATAGGCACTGTAATTTCTGAAGCCCTGGTTTTATCATCTGAAATATATCTTTTGTCATTTTTTACATCATCAATAATTTCGGGTATTAGCGATTGTGCCACTGAGCCTACAATCCCTTTGCCTACTGGTATTTCAAGATAATTGGAAATCTGGTACCCACTGGGGTTTTTGGGCCCATAGGCGGCCTTTTGCAGCAGCATAGTACGTGGCTCATTATAAACATATATTACACAATCTTCCAGATGTAATTTTGAAACACAGTTTTTAGCGATATCCCAAAACACATCATCCACCGTGTTTTGATTGTACAAGGATGTAGCAAAATAGTTAAGTATCTTTTCTTCCTCCACTTTTTTACGGTAACTATTAATCCAAATTATAAATACAATTATAAAGGTTAATAAAATGCCAGATATAAACCACCATTTGATTAACTGATTTTGTGATTGAAGAACGGCAATCTCAGTTTCTTTTTTTGCTACCTCAAATTTTCTATTTAAAGCGTTTGCTTTTTTAATCTGATCCATGATGCCAATAGTGTCGCTCCAGGCATCTCTTTTTGCAAGGTAATAATAGGCATTGGGCCAATCTTTCATTTTGGCATACAGGATATTCAATATATTGGAAGCCCATACAAGTGATTTGTAATTTTTTAAAGAATCAAACACCTTATATGATTGAAGTAAATATTTTTCTGCATCATCAAAACGGTTCATTTGTGTAAAGGCCATGCCAATAGAATATTCCTGGTAAGCAATATCATAGGTTCGGTTATATTTTGTATTTAATAAAAGTGCCTCATTGAAATGAGTAATCGCTTCGGGATATTTTTCCATCTCAAGGTAGGTGTCGCCATAATTTTCCTGGATGCTTGCAAACAATAACGAGTCTGTTAATAGCTGTTTATTAAAAACAGACATGCATTGTGCAAGCACATGCAGGCTGCTGTCGTTTTGATCCATCAACCGGTAAGCCATGCTAAGATTACAACCGGCA
>DAOLYC010000197.1:0-4988 GCA_035425605.1 Ferruginibacter sp. | reverse complement strand
GATGTTAGCAAGCTGCCTGTCTAACTCCCTAACGCCACTTTCCCTGGTATAATCCTGTATTATTTTTTCAATAACATTGTCGCTTAATTTAAAGTTGATGTCTTTTAAGCCATGCATTTCTTTTTGCTTAGGCATTAAATGCCTTTTGGCAATTTCAATTTTCTCTTCCACAGCATAACCACTCAGGTCAATAATTTCTAACCGGTCTCTTAATGCAGCCGGAATATTATTTAAATTATTTGCAGTGGCAATAAATAATACTTTGCTGAGGTCGTATTCCAGTTCAAGGTAATTATCGTAAAATGTATTGTTTTGTTCCGGGTCTAAAACTTCAAGCAAGGCAGAAGATGGGTCTCCCCTATGATCGCTGCCTACTTTATCTATCTCATCAAGTATCATTACGGGATTACCCGATTTTACTTTTCGGATGGATTGTAAAATACGGCCCGGCATTGCACCAATATACGTTTTACGGTGGCCCCGTATTTCACTTTCATCATGTAACCCACCTAAGCTTACCCTTACATATTTACGTTGTATGGCAGCAGCAATACTTTTTCCTAAACTTGTTTTACCAATGCCCGGAGGGCCAAGAAAACAAAGTATAGGCGATTTCATATCGCCTTTTAATTTTAATACGGCCAGGTATTCTAAAATGCGTTCTTTAATTTTTTGCATTCCGTAATGATCCAGGTCCAAAACTTTTTTTGCTTTTTTAAGATCGTAAGAATCTTCGGTGTATTCATCCCAGGGCAGGTCCAGCATCAAATCTAAATGATTATATACTACTGAATAATCTGGTGTAGATGGATGCATACGTTCTAACTTTTCAACACCTTTAGTAAACATCTCTTTTGCTGCAGCGGGCCATTTTTTATGTTCGGCTTTTTTAAGCATATCTTTTACTTCTGCTACATTATCGCCACCAAGCTCATCTTTAATGGCTTTCATTTGCTGTTGCAAAAAATATTCTCTTTGTTGCTTATCCAGTTCGGCACGGGTTTTATTGGTAACCTTATTTTTTAGTTCGGTGTATTGCAGTTCGGTCTGCATCAAATTCATAAGCAACTCGGCTCTTGCTTTTATATTGTTTATCTCAAGCAGGCGCTGTTTGTCTTTAATATCGCTGTTTAAATTGCTGCTTACAAAATGAATGAGGAAAGAGGGGTTTTCTATATTCTTTAAAATAATAGCCGCTTCGCTTGGCAAACCCGGCGATAAGTTGATTATTTGACTTGCAAGATCTTTAATACTGCCAATCATGGCATTAAAATCTGCGTCATCAGTAAGTGATTCGTCTGATAATATTTCAATTCGTGCTTTAAAATAAGGATCGTCTGCTGTAATCTCCTCAATTTTACAGCGCTTTTTTCCTTGTATGATGATTGTTGTTCCGCCATCAGGCATTTTCATCAACTTAACAATTTTTGAAACTGTACCAATATCTTCCAAATCGCTTACAGTAGGCTCTTCCACGGTACTGTCTTTTTGCGCTACCACGCCTATCAATTTGTCAGCCTTATAAGCATCGGTTACTGCTTTTATACTTTTATCTCTGCCTACTGTAATAGGTAAAACAACGCCTGGAAATAGTACGGTATTTCTTAAAGCCAGTAAAGGTATTTCGTTGGGAATGGGCTGTTCATCAGCACTTCCGTCATCATCTTCATTAAGTGGAATGATAGGCATAAACTCTAATTCATCTTCGCCACCCTGCAAATAAAACTTGTTATCCATAATTTTCTCAATATATAGTCAAATTGTCAAAAACTTTCAGCAATTAGCTGTTTTTAATGTGGATGTATATATAGTCAATATTAATGCCGAAGTATTTACCAGGAATAAATAATTACCTAATACATGACTACTTTTGCAGCGATGTTTATAAAATGTAACGATAAAGAATTGCAAGTTTTACAAAAAATTGCCCATGCAGCTACAGAGATGGATGTGCCTTGTTATTTAATTGGTGGATTTGTAAGAGATAAAATTATTGGCAGAGCCACAAAAGACATGGATATTGTTTGTGTGGGAGATGGAATTGAACTGGCAACCCATGTAGCCAAAAAATTTTATCCAAAGCCAGAAGTGAATTTTTTTAAAAATTTTGGAACTGCACAAATAAAAACCGATGGATTGGAAATTGAATTTGTTGGGGCAAGGAAAGAAAGTTACCGGCATAATAGCCGAAAACCTGATGTAGAAATTGGAACCATTGAAGATGATCAAAACCGGAGAGACTTTACAATTAATGCAATGGCCATTAGTTTAAACAAGGATGACTTTGGTGAGTTAATTGACCCCTTTAACGGAATGCATGACCTGGAAATAAAAAATATTCAAACTCCGTTAGCTCCGGCACAAACTTTTAGTGATGATCCATTGCGGATGATGAGGGCCATCAGGTTTGCATCGCAATTAAATTTTACCATTCATACTGCAACCTTTACCGCTATAAAAGAAAATGCTGACCGTATAAAGATTGTAAGTGGCGAACGAATTGCAGATGAACTGAATAAAATACTGATGAGCCAAAAACCATCCATTGGTTTTGACCTATTATTCAAAAGCGGTTTATTAAAAATTATTTTTCCGCAAATGGTAGATTTGGCCGGCACAGAATATATTGACGGATACGGACATAAAGATAATTTTTATCATACCCTGCAAGTGGTTGATAATATTGCTAAAAATACAATTGACCTTTGGTTACGCTGGGCTGCGGTATTACATGATATTGCCAAACCTGCTACCAAAAAATTTGAAGAAGACCATGGCTGGACTTTTCATGGCCATGAAGTTGTAGGCGGGCGAATGGTACCTAAAATTTTTACCCAACTAAAACTACCTCAAAATGAAAAGATGAAATTTGTGAGAAAAATGGTAGAACTGCATTTGCGACCGATAAGCCTCACTAAAGAAAATATTACCGATAGTGCCATTCGCAGGCTGCTGTATGATGCTGGTGAAGATTTTGATGCATTGATGACTTTATGTAATGCAGATATCACTTCTAAAAACAAAGTAAAAGTAAAACGCTATCTCGAAAACTTTGAAATGGTAAAATTGCGTTGTGCCGAAGTAGAAGCAAAAGACCATCTTCGAAACTGGCAACCACCCATTACAGGTGAAATGATAATGGAAACATTTAAACTGCCACCAAGCCGCACCGTAGGCCATATAAAAAATGCCATCAGGGAAGCCATACTGGATGGCGAAATTCCTAACGAATATGAGGCAGCACATGCTTTTATGTTTATAAAAGCAAAAGAATTGGGAATTTCCGTATCTAATACCTAATTCTAATTCTTAATTCTTAATTTTACCGCATGGCAATATTACGTTTTAGAATTTACTGGGAAGATGATGACAGCGTTTACAGAGACGTTGCAATCAGGCATACGCAAAATTTTTTAGAGCTACACAGTTGTATATTAAAATCTTTTGAATTTGATTCGAAACACAAAGCTACTTTTTACCGCAGCAACGACAACTGGTTGCGTGGGCGTGAAATATCTATTGAAAAATATGATAAGGAATATAAGGTAGAGCCTTTGCTTATGGAAACAACAACAATTGGTTCAGAAATAAATAATCCTAATCAGAAATTTATTTACGAATACGATTTTAATAAGATGTGGCATTTTATGGTAGAACTGATATCGGTGGATAAAACAGAAGACACTAAACTTACTTACCCAATTTGCGTACGCACCGAAGGAATTGCGCCATCACAATATGGTACCAAGGGCCTTGTTGACAGCCGCCTTGCCGAAATGGAAGAAAAATATGACTTAAAACCCGATGCTTTATCTGATGGGTTTGGTACCGAAGGCGATGATATGGAAGCCGATGGCGAAGAAGAATCGGCAAAAGGCGAAGCCAATGATGGTTATTAAAAACCGCATTTTTATACCTGATTATATTACTTTTTAAAAGAGCTCTTTACAAGCTCAATACAGTATGCTTCAAAAAAAAACACCTGGCCATGATGGTGAAAAAACCTGCATCATTATTGTAGGGCCAACAGCAGTTGGCAAAACTTCGATAGCAGTACAAACAGCGTTTCATTTCAATACAAAAATCATATCGGCCGATAGCCGCCAGTGTTTTAAAGAATTACATATTGGTGTAGCTAAACCTTCTGCCAATGAGTTAAAACAGGTTGAACACTACTTTATAAACTCTCATTCAATAAAAGACGAAATGAATGCAGGCCTGTTTGAACAATATGCTTTACAAAAGATAAATGAAATTTTTAAAGTTGCAGACGTTGCAGTAATGGTGGGTGGCACCGGCTTATATGTAAGGGCATTTAATTATGGCATTAATGAAATGCCTGTTATTGATACTGCCATACGTGAAAAAATTATAGCAGATTTTGAATGGGAAGGACTGGAATGGCTTCAGAAAGAAGTTGAAAAAAAAGATCCTGCTTATTTTGCCACAGGCGAAATAAAAAACCCACAACGGCTGATAAGGGCACTGGAAGTAAAATTATCTACCGGTAAATCAATCATTGAATTTCAAACAGGCCAAAAAAAACAGCGAGACTTTAAAATAATTAAAATTGGACTGGAGCTACCAAAAGACCAATTACATAAAAACATAAATAACCGTGTAGATACCATGATGCAAGCGGGCTTATTAAATGAAGTAAAAAAACTGGAGCCGTATAAAAAATTTAATGCACTGCAAACTGTAGGCTATCGTGAATTATTTGGTCATCTAATTGGCGACCTTACTTTAGAAGATGCAATAGAAATAATAAAAATAAATACACGCCAATATGCTAAACGACAAATGACCTGGTTTAAAAAAGATGAAGAGGTAATATGGTGTGCGCCCGTTTTTGAAAAAGTGCTGGAGAAAATATATAATCATCTGCAACCTGCTTAATAAAATTACACTTAATTAAAAGCAAGTATTTTTTAATAAAATACAGTTAAAGTGTTTCTACTTTAAGTATTAAATTATTCATATTTTTT
>DAOLYC010000196.1:0-5028 GCA_035425605.1 Ferruginibacter sp. | reverse complement strand
TAGTTGTATGCTGTTTATTGCTGGATAAACTTTTGAAAAAATTAAGTTAACACTTGAGTGTTATCATAAAAACCTTTCGCTGCAACTGAAGCAAATACACTACCGAGCTATTTCATTACTTTACCTGTCATTGTTGAAGTGTCTAGAATGCGTTGTTTATTTAAGTATCAAAAATTTCAACTCTTTTACTGTTACTCAATTGCACAAAACTGCCATGTTAGTTATTCAGGTTTTAATTATCATCACTTTAACTTTCTATTTTCATTTCTTAGTTTGATAAACGGAATAGTATTAGATTGGGATTAACCTCGTCAACAATTGCCGTTTCATTAAAGTTGAATTGTTGAAGAAGTTTAGTTGAACTTTGATTGTCTTTATGTGTAAAAGCGTCAATTGTTATAAGTCCAAGTGTTTTAAAAGTAAATTGAATGACTTTTTTTAATGCTTCCTTCATAATTCCCTGCCCTTGATAATTGGGTAAAAGCTCATAACCAATTTCACACTTTTTAAGTTCATCTGAAAAATCAAAAAGGCAAATTGTTCCGATAAGTATCTTTTTATCTGTATGAGTTATTGCCCAATAAAAACCTCCATTATTTTTGAAGTTTTCATTTACTTTTCTAATGAAGCTTAATGCTTCTTCTACTTTCTCGGTAGGTTTACGGTCAAGAAACTTATTTACTAATGCGTTAGACCGAAGTGAAAATATTTCCTGCACATCGCTTTCTAATGGTTGCCTGAGTGTTAATCGTTCAGTGGTTAGTATTGGAAAAGTTGATAAAATTTTATTTAGCATTTTTATTTCTTGCTTTAATTTTTTTGTTGTCTTGCCTGGCAGTAATCGTTTAAATGTTCACTATTTTCCTGTTACCTGGTTAATGGGTACATTTAAACTGATGGCAAAAAGTCATACAAAGGCAGGTATTATTTATAGGCTTTACAAGTACAAACAGTAGCAATAATGATGTTGCCAATATTTAATTTCAAAGGTTTTATATAAAATAATTATCGTTCGGAAATCTCTTTTAACTTGTCTAGTGCTTTTGGATAATTGCTGTTGAAATAATCTAAATATTCGTCAACGGTGTCCAATTCTACTGTTACAGTTGTTATGCCGTTGTTTTCTATATAAGTATAATTTTCATGACCGCCTGCCCATTTTTCAACTTGTTCGCCTGTTGTAATTTCATTCTCCCCGTCCAAAAAACCATAATGAAGTATGGAAATAAATTTAGCAGGTTGGTGCTCTTCTATTTTAGATACCATTCCTCCTTTTTTCCCTTTTTCATCCACGCCTACAAAATGAATTTTGTTTCCTTTTTCCCAACTTCCTTCGTAGGTGGATGTAGGATTAAAAGCCGATGTCCAATATTCATAAGTACTCTTGTTTTTTAACCCCAGCATCGTTTCATATACTTTTTGTGCTGATGCATTTATCGCTATGCTAAATTGTATTTTTTTCATTTTTTTATTTTTTAAATATCAAATTTAAAAATATTTTTTGTTAGCAGTATGTCCTTTTAAATTCATCATCAATGTGTACAGTTTGTAACCTGTGTTGTAAATTGAAACTCTACTAGTTAGCAATATATAAATAGGGTTAAGGAATAAAGTTTTGTAGATAATACTGAAAACTGAAAGTGTTGAATTTTTAATACCCAATCTGCATTACATAAATATTAATTTTGGTTGTTTTGTGTTATATGCGCTACTTATGCTTTTACACAACTTCAAAATATATTTATTTTTTCTGCCGCTGTAGGTTACTGGTTACATTAATGTTGAAGACTAAAATACATACATTAGCAAGGAAATTTAAATCAAATCTTACCAGATACAATCACTTTTGTAGGTGCAGGCATTTCAACACCTGCATCTTCTAACGATACGGCAAATGCCTGTACCCTGCCAAAGCTTTTCATTTTTTGTATATGTACTTTTTTCCCGTCAACTTCAAAATCCATTTTAATCATACCTCCACTAACAGGTACTCCATCTACTATTCCCCAAAACTGGTATTGCTTGCCTTTTGGCGCTGTAGGTAAATCAGTTGGATCTAAATAAACATCACCTGTGTTTTTCATCCAGTATATCCTGGCTGCAGCATCTGCTACATCTGGCATGGCATTTAGCGAAACGGGCTGTGCATTCTTATCGGCCATAATACCCATATCCTGTTTCATAGTGCCGGTTATTTCCTTTTGCTTTAGTAAATCTTCCTGGGTTGTAGCTAATTCATTACTCAACGATTGGCTTTTGTAGTAAAAAGTATAATTAAAAAATAAACTAACCACTAACAGTACAATACTTGCGGCAGCAGCATATTTCCAAAATGGGAATACCTGCTTTACTATCGCCCTGGTAGCTGAAGTACCGCTTTTCTTCATGTCTATAATCGGAGTGGAAGTATTCATTTTTAAATCAGTTAATATTTTTTCTTTAACATGGGCTGATGCTGTTATTGCATTTTCCTGTGCATATTTTTCCAGGTTGGCTTCAATCGTTTTTATTTCTACTGCCACTTCATGATATTTTGCGGCCCATTGCTGTACCTCAGCATTTTCTGATTCTGATGTAAGCCCCATGCAATAGAGTTCTAAAACCCCTGATGATATGATCTCGTTTGCGTTCAATATTTATTTATTTTCTAAGTTCGTTCTTAATGTTATCATGGCCGCTCTCATACGGCTTTTAACTGTTCCTAAAGGTATTGCCAATTCTTTTGAAATTTCTTCCTGCGTAAAACCATAAAAATATGCAAGATCTATAATATTTTTTTGTGCAGCATTTAAGTTAGATACCTGATCCCGTATACCCATAGCATCAAATCTTTCAACTGGCGTTTTATCATTGGTTAAGTTACTTACGGAATTTTCATTGCCTGAGATCTTTGCCTGTTTCTTAAATCCTTTGCTGCGTAAAGTATCTATGGTAAGGTTTCGGGTAATATTCATCATCCAGGTAAATAATCTTCCTTTACCAGTATCGTAGCTATCAAAATTATTCCAGATCTTTAAAAATGCTTCCTGCAAAATATCTTCAGCCAGTTCTGTATTGTTAACCATGCGATATATTACTCCGTTTAATGCTCCGCTGTAATTATCGTATAAATATGAAAACGCCTGTTGGTCTTTTTGCTGAAGTAAAAGAACCAATTCCTCTTCACTGTATTTTATTTTTTCTGTCAACTGATTAAGAAAAATTTTAACCCAAAGTAAAGGATTTTTTTATCCCATCAAGATAAGGTTATAATTTAGATTGATTGCCATTATACCTGGTAAATTAATACTTTTAAAAATAATGCATTAAAAAATTGTTTTCAACTGATTTTATTTTTCTTACAACACACTAAAAATGTGTAGGTTTGGTTGTAAATTATTATTAGTTGATGCAGCAAATTTTAATAAGAAAAATAAAACAAGCCGATAATGCAACATTGGCAAAAATCATCAGGGAAACATTAACTGAGTTTAAAGCCAATAAACCCGGTACGGTTTATTATGATGTAACGACCGATGATTTATACCAGGTATTTAAAAAAGATAAAAGTATTTATTTTGTGGCAGAATGTGATGATGAGATAGTTGGCGGCGGCGGCATTTATCCAACCGAAAGCCTTGCTGCAGATACTTGCGAATTGGTAAAACTATATTTATCTCCAAATGGTAGAAGCAAAGGTATAGGTAAAAGGCTGTTGCAAAAATGTATGGAAGCTGCAAAGGAAAATGGTTATAAGAAAATGTACCTGGAAACAATGCCAGAACTTACCATTGCTATTCCCTTATATATAAAATTAGGATTTACTTTTTTAACAAGATCGCAGGGTTGCAGTGGACATACTGGCTGTGATATATGGATGATAAAAAACCTGGATTAACAGTTAAACTACATTCACTTCATAAACCGGGCTAAATAAATAATATTTGCCGGTTTTTACTTCCACACATTTATAGCGTTTGCGTATTTTTTCTTCTTTTTTAAAAATGCGGCCGCCTTTAATACTAAATAAAGTGCCTGCAGGCAATTGTTCAATCAAATGGAAACCTTCTTTCTTTTCATCATATTTATGTAGTACACGCAATAATTTTTCATCTCCACAACTGCTGGCTGCCGGGTTTTGTAATGTACCCAGCAAAGTTTTTTCAATATCAGTTGGAAAAACTTTATTCAAAATAAATTTAGCCAATATCTTACCAAATTCTTCTTTCCATTCCCTTCCATGTGGCTGAACCCGGTGACCAAATCTTTCATACGTAAAAAGATGTGCCAACTCATGTAATAAAGTAATAAGGAATGCATATTTGTTAAGGTTACCATTTACGCTTATGCGGTGGTTTTTATTGGTATGTGCATGGCGATAATCGCCCAATACACTATCCCTTTTGCGGCTAATGGTAAGGTGTACCCGGTAATGCTGTAAATAAAACAACACATCAGTATAACTGCCAGATGGCAGGTAATCTTGTAAAGTTGCTAACGGTGCTTCCTGCTTAGGCATCTTTAGATTTATTCAGCTTCATTATTGTACCTACTTCTACCACCAGGTAAATAATATATATGAGCATGGAAATATACACAGCAGGTTTATTGAAACTACTTCCGCTTAAAAAATAATATGCTACAACTGCTATTACACAAGCAAAAAGCTTTAAAAGCATACTGCTCATTACACGCCTGATAAATACCTGTGGGTTTTTATCGTACATAGCATCAAATTGTATTTTAAAAATAAAAAGGCTTATTAAAAAAAACAGGCAGTTAGCAGCCATTACAATAACAAAATCAATGGTAGTTGTGCCTAAAAAAAAGTTAGCACATAATGTAATTACAGCTATAACAATAAATGTAATAATTAATGGCAAGGCCGTTTTATAACTAAAATCCATAGTATACTGGTATTTTATTGGTTTATGGCATTTGCCATTTCGTTTTTTATAGCCACTACCTGTGTACCCATATTGCAATTACCGTTAAAAACTGCTGTTGGTTCAACCTGCAATTTACCTGCTGAAATATCGCCATTTACCT
>DAOLYC010000195.1:0-5038 GCA_035425605.1 Ferruginibacter sp. | reverse complement strand
TAAACAGCATACAACTATGCCACGGTTCGTTTATTCATTTCATCAACTTCAAAAAAGTAACTGCTGCCATCTTAATTTTAGCCAACTACATTATTATTTTTTATTGAGTAGCGAGTAAATAGCTGTATCCTGAAATTCACCTTTACAATAAAAATCTTCCTTAAAATATGCTTCCCGTATAAATCCAGTTGACTCTAAAAGTGTTGATGATGCTATGTTTTCAGGGTTTATATGTGCTTCAATACTATGAATGTTCATTTTGTTAAAACCATATTCAATGATTGCCTTTATGGCTTCTTTCATAATTCCTTTTTTCCAATAATTTGGATGAAGCATGTATCCTACTTCGGCACGGAAATGTTGTTTTATCAATCGCCAAAAACCAATGGTGCCAATTAAATTTTGTGGTTCTTCTTTAAAAGCAATGCACCAATTAATACCTTCTTTGTTTTCCAGGGTTTCTAATATTTTTTTTATCAATACTTCGGCTTCATCAATAGAAACTAATTTTTCCCGGTCAATATATTGCATGGTTTTATCCATACTTCTTAATTCAAATACTTTTGCAGCATCTGTTATTTCAACACAACGTAATAATAAACGGGTAGTTTCTAATTCTGGAAAAGGGGAGAAGTTTGGCTCAAGCATTTTTTTATATTATACCTGCCAAATTAAAGTATTTAAATAAAAAATCCCATCAATAAGATGGGATTACTTTTATTATATTTAGAAGCATAGCTTTATGCAACCGCTTTGTTCACCAATGTTGCTGCTTCGCTTAATAAGATGGCGCTTTGCACTTTCAATCCGCTATCATCAATCAGTTTTTTGGCAACATCTGCATTAGTGCCCTGCAATCTTACTATGATGGGGATATTGATATTACCAATAGATTGATAAGCATCAATAACACCTTGTGCAACCCTGTCGCAACGTACAATACCGCCAAAAATATTTATAAGAATGGCTTTCACTTTCGGGTCTTTTAAAATAATACGAAAACCGGCTTCCACAGTTTGTGCATTGGCAGTTCCGCCCACATCAAGGAAATTAGCAGGTTCGCCACCGCTTAATTTTATCATATCCATAGTGGCCATTGCCAACCCGGCGCCATTTACCATACAACCAACATTTCCATCAAGTTTTACAAAATTTAAATTGTAATGCCCTGCTTCCACTTCTGTTGGGTCTTCTTCTGTAAGGTCTCTTAAAGAAGCTATATCCTGGTGGCGCATCAGTGCATTGTCATCAATGTTCATCTTACAATCAACCGCAATAATTTTATCATCGCTGGTTTTAAATAATGGATTAATTTCAAGCATGCCACAATCGCAACCTACATAAGCATTGTATAAATTGGTTACAAATTTCACACAGTTTTTAAAAGCTACGCCACTTAATCCTAAGTTAAACGCAATTTTTCTTGCCTGGAAGGGTTCCAGGTTACCAGCCGGATAAACCCATTCCTTAAATATTTTTTCGGGAGTATCGTGCGCCACATCTTCAATATTCATTCCACCTTCGGTACTGTACATAATTACATTTTGGCCTTTACTTCTGTCTAATAAAATTGACAGGTAAAATTCTTTTATTGGGTTAGGCCCATCATAATATACATCTTGTGCCACCAAAACTTTACTAACTAATTTACCGGTTTCTCCGGTTTGTATGGTAACTAGTGTTCCGCCTAAAATATTTTGTGCAATCTGCATTACATCTTCAGCCGTTTTACCAACCGCTACGCCATGTTGCTCAGTCCCTTTAATTTTCCCCTTTCCACGTCCGCCTGCATGTATTTGTGCTTTTACTACGGCAAACTTGCTACCATACTGGGTGTGTATCTGTTTATATGCTTGTTCGGCTTCGCCGGGAGTACTGCAGGGAATGCCTTCCTGAACAGGAACATTATATTTTTTTAGTAATTCTTTAGCCTGGTATTCGTGAAGATTCATATTGAAAATATTTTGGCGAAGATAAGCAATCTGATTGGAGTTTTAAATTGACCGCATTAAGTTAGGTTTACGTAATTAATTTTAATAATTACAGGTTTTTAAAATAAATCCATTATAAATTCTGAACATTCCCTTAACGTATCTTATCTTACCTTTGGCACTTTAAAATAATAGTTTATGATGTTGAAAATTACAGAAGCGGTTAATTTTATTAAAACGTTATACAGCCATAAACCTGCAGTAGGTATTGTGCTGGGTAGCGGCCTGGGAAGTTTTGTAAATGAGATAAAGATAGAAAAGGAGATACCCTATGGTGATATTCCACATTTTCCGGTTAGTACGGTGGAAGGCCATAGTGGTAAACTTATTTTTGGTGAGCTGGGCGGAAAAAAAATTGTAGCCATGGCCGGCCGTTTTCATTTGTATGAAGGATATTCATCTGAACAAACAGTTTTTCCAATAAGGGTTTTAAAATTTTTAGGAATTGAAACATTATTGATTAGCAATGCTGCAGGTGGCGTTAACCCGGCTTTTAAAGTAGGCGATTTGATGATCATTACAGATCATATCAGCCAGTTGGCACCCAATCCGTTGATTGGTAAAAATTATAAAGAACTTGGGCCCAGGTTTCCGGATATGAGTGAACCATACAAAAAAAATCTTATTGCCAGGATGAAAAAAATTGCAGCCGATAAAAATATTAAAGTACGTGAAGGTGTTTATGTAGCAGTTACCGGCCCTACGTTTGAAACCAGGGCTGAGTACAAGATGATACTTACCATAGGGGGCGATGCTGTTGGCATGAGTACGGTACAGGAAGTAATAACGGCAGTACACATGGGATTACCGGTTTTTGCCATGAGTGTAATAACCGATGTTGGTATACGTGAAGAAGAAAATACTATTACCCATGAAGAAGTTTTGCAGGCTGCAAAAGATGCAGAGCCTAATTTTAAAGCGCTGTTTTGCGAAATGATTGCACAACTTTAATGGCACCCATGAAGCCAATTGTTACGCTGATACTATTTGTTTTTTGTTTTAAGGCTACCATTGCCCAACAAACAGAATTATTTAATAAAATTGGCGATAGAGTTAAAGGTATTGGAAATACCGGAAACAAATCAGACACCATTAGTTTTGAACACAGGGATGATAAAAAAGATTCAATAGGTATTTATTACAAGTATCTCGATTCTATCCGAAGCATACCATTCGATTCCAGCATCAACGATTTTGATAAATATTTTTCTGTTCCCTCAACATACCAATACCTTGGTAATAATGGAGCAGCAGCATATCCATTAATTTATCAACCCAATACCAAACCCGGATGGGATGCAGGTTTTCATGCATTTGATATTTATCGTTATAAATTAGAAGAATCAAAATTTTATAAAACCAATAAACCTTTTTCGCAACTTTGTTATCAGCTTGCATCGGGCAAAGAGCAAATGATAAAAGCATTTCATACACAAAACCCCCGCCCAAATATTGGTTTTGGATTTGATTATAGGCTGATTAGCGCACCAGGTTTTTTTGTAACGCAAAATACCAATCATAAAAGTTATCGTTTGTTTGGTAATTACCAGGGAAAACGAAAAAGATATGCAGCCTATCTTATTTTATTGGGCAATACCATCAAAGCATCAGAAAACGGAGGCATTGTTGCAGACTCATCTTTACAAGATCCAAATTTAAAAAAACGTTTTTCGGTACCGGTAAACCTGGGTAATGCCAGCCTTTACGAACCCAATCCATTTCAATCGAGTGTTTCTACCGGAAATATTTATAAAGATTTTACAATTTTTATCAGGCAAACGTATGATATAGGAAAAAAGGATTCAATTGCTATAAACGATTCTACTACTGAATACCTGTTTTATCCAAAACTGCGTGCCCAGCATAGCTTTACCTATAGCACATTTAATTACCTGTATAAAGATAATATGGCCGATTCGGCAATTTATAAAAACTGGTATGATACGATTGTAAAGATTGGAACGGATAGTTTTTTTGTTCGTGAAAAATGGTCGGTGATGAGTAATGATTTTACTTTATTTCAGTTTCCCGATACTAAAAACTCTGGCCAGTTTATATCTGCAGGTGTAAAACTTGAAAATATAAAAGGAGTGTTGAAAAACGGAACAAGAAATTTTTACAACTTCATCATACATGGCGAATACCGGAATAAAACCCGTAATAAGTTATGGGATGTGCTGGCAAAAGGGGAGTTTTATGTTACAGGACTTAATAGTGGCGATTACAGCGCTTATGCAACCATTGCCAGGCATTTAAATAATAAACTGGGCGATATAGGATTGTTTTTTAAAAATGTAAACAGGTCGCCATCGTTTATTTTCGATAATGCATCTAATTTTAATTTTAATAATGCCGGTATCAGTAAAAAGGAGAATATCATTTCGTTTGGCGCTCAAATAAGCAATCGCTTTATAAACCTCAGTTTTAAAAATCATATCATCACAAACCTGGCTTATTTTACTGATTATTATCATACAGCAATAAGCAGTAAAGTAATTAACTTGTTGCAGTTATCTGCATCAAAAAAAATAAGAATTTCTAAATACTGGAATTTATATACTGATTTAACTTTTCAGCAAACCGATGGCAGCGCTCCCATTAAAGTGCCATTGTTGTTTACCCGTAACCGGTTAGCATACGAAGGTGTATTTTTTAAGAACCTAAATTTAAGCGCTGGTATTGAAGCCAGGTACTATACTGCTTATGAAGCTTATAATTATTCGCCTTTGATGGGGCAGTTTATGCCGCAGGATACTTTTAAACTAAAGAACCTGCCCGATATAAGCGCTTTTGTACATTTTAGAATTAAATCGTTTACTGCATACTTACGTGCTGAAAACCTTAACACTGTTAACTTATCTAATGGCTTTGGTTTTACCAACAACAATTTTGCAGCGCCACATTATCCTACCCAGGGTTTTATTTTTAGGTTTGGCGTGCAATGGGGGTTTGTTAATTAGTTATTTTTTATACCCGGCCGGGTATTTCACACATGTTAAAAATTGGTTTTTTTAATTCAATCATGGTATATATAAAATAATCTGATG
>DAOLYC010000194.1:0-5063 GCA_035425605.1 Ferruginibacter sp. | reverse complement strand
TTTTTGGGAGATACCGGTGAAAGTGGTGTTTTCCCGATTAATGAGCCGACAATATAAGCCATCGTATCATTGATCCAGATAGCAGCAATCAATACCACCGGAACAATTACAAATACAATTGGAAAACTTCCGAACGAAAAATCATTGTTGTAAAAAAACAATGCAAATTATTTTACAAACAGCCCTTCTTATACTTATACAAATAACTATTAATGCCGCTCCGCTGTACCATTATCCAAAAATAATGTTAAAGCAAAAAAATAATATCCGAAATATTTCGTAATACAAAAAAAGGTTTTACATTTGACCTACTAAATTCTTCGTACATAAAATTTTTAGTCATGAAAAAAATTGTTTTTACAGCTGCCTGCATAGCTTTTGCAGCAATAACCAACACCAGTTTTGCCCAGGATGGCAAAGCCGATAAAGAAAAAACCGAAACCCAGGAAATCGTCATTCGCAAAAAAGGCGATAAGGATACAAAAGTTACGGTAGAAATTAAAGGCGATAATGTAACTATAAATGGTAAACCATTATCCGAATTTAAAGACGATGAGATTACCATCAATAAAAGGAATATCATCATCAGAGATGGCCGAGGCAATACAAGATTAAGGATGACCCCCAATGATTTTGAAGGTTTGAGTTTTTGGAATGATGATAATGATAAACCAACTGCTTTTTTAGGAGTTACTACAAGTGCATTTGATGAAGATAAAAATACAGGAGGCGCTAAAGTTACTAATATAAGCGCTGAAAGCGGAGCCGAAAAAGCCGGCCTACAAAAAGGAGATATAATTGTTAAGATCAATAGTAAAGAAGTAAAGAACCCGGAATCGCTTTCAGAAATAGTTACTTCCTTTAAACCTAAAGATGAAGTTACAGTTTATTATAAGCGTGATGGTAAAGAATCTTCTGCCAAAGCCACACTTGGTGATCGCAAAGAATCAAATGTAATGGCATATTCGTTTAGCGGACCCAACGGTGTAGCAAGGTCTTTTACTATGCCTCGTGTGAATGGCATTTATATGAACCCTAAAGTTGAATTATGGAATGATAAAGAATTAGGCGATATGTCTCCAAGAATATGGAGTCCTAATGGAAAAAATAATTACGAATATAATTTTAATATGTTTCCACGCCAACAAAAATTAGGTTTAAAAATACAAGACACCGAAGATAGTAAAGGGGTTAAAGTATTGGAAGTGGATAAAGATTCGCCTGCAGAAAAAGCAGGTCTTAAAAAAGATGATGTGGTAACAGAAATAGGAGGAAAAAAAGTTTCCAACACAGATGAGGCAAGGGAACAACTTCATCAAAACATGGAAAAATCAGCATATAACATTAAAGCAAACCGTAATGGAAATAGTATGAATTTTGATATCAAGATTCCTAAAAAATTGAAGACTGCTGATTTATAATTTCGAAACATTAAATTTTGTTACATTTCAATAAGCCATGAAATAAGCATACGAAAACGTTCTGAAAAATAAATTTCAGGACGTTTTTATTTAAACAAATCAGGCTTCTGCACGTAAAATTTCTTTTTATAAAAAGTCTTGGGTAGTACACATACATGCTAATTGCAAACTGCCTACTGCCCCTTACCTTTGCGAAGTGAAAATATATGACAAATACCAGGCAGTAATTGGGCTTGAAGTGCATGTGCAATTACTTACAAAAAGCAAATTATTTTGTGGCGATAGTGCTGCTTTCAGCAACAACCCCAATACAAATATCAGTCCTATAACGCTGGCACACCCAGGCACATTACCAAAAATGAACAGTAAAGCAATTGAATATGCCGTTAAACTTGGTCTTGCTTTACATTGCAAAATTGAACAGCATAATTATTTTGCCCGTAAAAATTATTTTTATCCCGATTTGCCAAAAGGCTACCAGGTATCGCAACATACAACACCCATTTGCAAAAACGGATCTGTACTTATACAGTTAGGGAGCGAACAAAGAAACATTAGGCTTAACCGCATTCATATTGAAGAAGATGCCGGAAAAAGTTTACATGATATTGATGAAAACTTTACTTCTATAGATTTAAACCGTGCCGGTGTACCCCTACTTGAAATAGTGAGCGAACCTGATATGCATAGCAGTGATGAAGCTTTTGCTTATATCACCGAACTGCGAAAATTAGTTACCTGGTTAGGTATATGCGATGGCAATATGGAAGAAGGCAGTATGCGCTGCGATGCCAATGTTTCCATAAGGTTAAAAGGCCAAACCCAATTGGGTACCAGGGTAGAAGTTAAAAACTTAAACAGCATTCGTAATGTTAAAAAAGCTGTGGATATTGAAGTGCAACGGCTAATCGAACTGGTTGAAAGCAATCAACCCATCATACAGGAAACTCGTAGTTATGATGCTGATAACAACACTACTTTTTCGTTACGTTCAAAAGAAGATGCAGATGATTACCGGTATTTTCCCGAACCCGACCTTACTGCTTTTTTTATTACCGATGATTATCTTAATGAGATAAAAAGAGCCTTGCCAATTTTACCCAATCCTTTAAAAGAACATTACATTAATGATTTGCAACTATCGGAATATGATGCTTCGGTAATTTGCGATGATAAAGAACAGGCAGTTTATTTTGAAGAAGTGATAAAACATACTACTAATTATAAAGCTGTTTCAAATTGGTTGTTAGGGCCTGTTAAAAGTTATTTAAACGACAACAATATTAATTATAAATTGTTTTCTTTACCAGCAGTTAAATTAGCTGCATTAATTAATCTTGTAGATGAAGGAAAATTGAGTTTTGGTACTGCATCAACAAAAATTTTACAAGCTTTATTAAATTCACCCGATAAACAACCTTTACAAGTTGCCGAAGAAATGAATTTACTGTTGGAAAGTAACAGCAATGCTGTTGAACATTGGGTAGATGAAGTAATTGCCACTATGCAGGATAAAGTAAAAGAATACCAATCGGGTAAAAAGGGGTTGATAGGATTATTTGCCGGACAGGTAAAAAAATTAAGCAAGGGTAAAGCCGATATGCAAATGGTAAACGAATTATTAGAAAAAAAATTAAATAAATAACACATGAAAAGATTATTACTGGCAGTTGTTTTAGCTGCTTCGTTGCTGGCTTGTAACAATAATAAAAGTGAAGGAAAATTTTCGGTAGCGGGAGAAATACAATCTGTACCCGATCAAAAAATTTACCTGGAAGAATTATATTTCAGTGAAAGGAAACCCGAAGTGCTGGATACTGCTGATATTAAAAGCGGAAAATTTAATCTGGCGGCCACAGCCAATGAAGAAGGTTTATTTCGCTTACGAACTGAAACTGGAAAGAATTCGTACTTGTTTATTAATGAAGGAAATAAAATTGATTTACAAACCGGTTCCAGTATTGCCAACACTGTTTTTAGTGGAGTTGCAAACAGTTCATTATATAAACTGCTTAGAAGTACAGACAGTATGGGTTTGATAATTGCCAGTAAAGACAGGCTACTTTCTGAATATGCAAAATCCGGAATAAAATCAACCGACAGTACTTTTAACGCTGTACTAACAGATTATAATTTACTTACAGAAAACTTCAGTAAGTATGTTTTTGCTTACAGCGATACAACCAAAAGCCCTATTGTAGCTTTATATGCAGCTACCATGGCGCCTGTTGAAATCTCTAAACTTGAAATACCGGTAGCGAATTTAGCCAAACGCTTTCCACAACATAAAGGTATAGCTGAAGCGCTTTCTTTTATTAAATCAAAATTAATTGCACAAAACAACACTTCACCTCAAACCCAGGCAAGGCCGGGTATTGGCAGTATTGCGCCCGATTTAACCATGAATGATGTTAATGATAAACCATTTTCATTAAGTCAGCTACGGGGTAAATATGTATTGGTTGATTTTTGGGCAAGCTGGTGTGGCCCCTGCCGTGCCGAAAACCCAAATGTAGTAGCTGCCTATAATAAATTTAAGGATAAGAATTTTACAGTATTGGGTGTATCGCTTGATAAGGATAAAGCCGATT
The DNA here is from genome assembly GCA_035425605.1 of Ferruginibacter sp. GTDB lineage: Bacteria > Bacteroidota > Bacteroidia > Chitinophagales > Chitinophagaceae > Ferruginibacter. The sequence continues at coordinate 1,051 of DAOLYC010000194.1, read as the reverse complement.
GGATAAAAGCCATAAAGGATGATAACTTAAGCTGGCAACACATAAGTGATTTAAAATTTTGGAACAGTGCAGCAGTTGGTTTGTATGGATTTGATGGTATTCCGTATAATGTTCTTCTTGATCCCCAGGGAAAAATAATTGCAACCGAATTAAGGGAAGATGCGTTGCAACATAAATTGTCCGAAGTGTTGAAATAAAAAAACAAATTAAAAAGGCGCTCCTAAAATGAAGCGCCTTTTTTATAATTTATACCTTATTAATTATTCAATAATAATGTTACTGCAGAAGAAGGATAAGTTCCTCTTGCAAAAATTGTATAATTTCTTCCAGGCACAATATTGGTAGCTGCCGAGGTAGAAACAATTGTGTTAGTGCCAGCAATTTTTAATCTAATTAAAAAATCAGATGCTGCAACACCTGCACCTGCAGAGCCTGCCACTTCACTGGATTTTACATTTGTGTAAGCAGACAATGTTGTAATATTTGGTGATGCAACCGATCCAAGATAAGGCTGATTTCCAATATTAACACTGTCTTTTGCAACGCCTCCTACTCTTCTTACCAGCCAAAGTTCCAAAGCTGGTGATTTAGCAGAAAAATTTAAAAATCGTACATTGGCAGTCAAAACATCTCCTGTAGGTATAGTACGGTTGGTATTAAGCAATATACCTTTTAATGTTCCGGCAATTAAAGTGTCATACGCAAAAAAACTATATGCTTTACCTGGTTCTGTTGTAAAGCTTCCTGTAAAATATTCTGTAGTGGTTACTGTTGCATCATTAAGCGATATAGTGTTACTTGTGCTGTTACCCAGGCCTACATAAGTACCTAAGATAGTACCATTTGTTGCTACGGTTCCTGCCAGTTTCTTTTTTTCTCCATTTATGAAAAAGTCCACCGTTTTTGAACTACCGTTAACATTAGTAAGTGAAACTGATGATTCAGCATCTCCAATGCTGGTTGAAGATTCATTCTTTGTGCAACTGCTTAATAAAATTATTGCAGCGCTACTGATGATTGTTATAATATTTTTAAACATTAGGTTTTGTTT
>DAOLYC010000193.1:0-5076 GCA_035425605.1 Ferruginibacter sp. | reverse complement strand
GCGGTAACCATGTGGCCCAATTACTGGAGTTAAAAAACTTTTACCGCCATTTAAGGTAATAACACAGTTTTTAGTAGTATCATTTTTTGCATTAAAATCACCCCCTACCATTATCATGCAATTTTTGTTTTTTACTGCCATAGAATTTGCACCGGTGGTTTCACTACCCTGCAAAATAGGCAGGTCTATTTTTTTATCTCTGGTAAATAACCGGCTGCGTAAACCACCACTCACAAATACTGCTTCACTTTTATTTAATTTACGAATATTAGTACCACTGCTGGCAAAAAATGCTTCTCCTTTTTCGGCAGTGGGGATATTGCTTTCAGGAATTCCTCTCCATGTGTCTCCACCATCAAATGTTCGGGCAATAAAAATCTTATTGTCTTTGGGGTCGCCAATTACAATACCACTTTGTTCGTTCCAAAATTCCATGGCATCCATAAACATACTGCTGTCTTTATTTTCATAAACTATTTTCCAGTTTTCACCAGCATCAGTTGTTTTTAAAATATACGCAGGCGATGCAATGCCCATAATGATGGCAGTGTTTTTATCAAATGCTTCAATATCTCTAAAATCGGTTTTTTCAAAACCCTTCACCGTTATCCAGGTCCAGTTTTCTCCACCATCAACCGAGCGGCCAACTGTGCCGCCACTACCACTTACCCAAACAATCTTGTCGTTAACAACACTAAGCCCACGCAGCGATGCCTTAGTGCCCGAATTAAGCAACTTCACAGTTTGTGCAGTTGTAATAAAACCATACTGGCACATTAGCATTACTATAATATATTTTAAAATATTTTTTTTCATTTTATAAAATTTAAAGAAAATCCTTGCTGCCATTTATATTGTTATCAATATTTATAAAATGCGACTGCGACAGGCTTTGTTTTTGTTTAATGAGTTTTAAAGATAATCTTACTGCCACAATAAAAGATATTAAAGCACCAGCAAAATGAAGCCAATTACTTCCTAAAAATAAAAAGAAATCGAATGTGCCATGAAAAACTACCGGCCAAAAAATAGCTAAAAACATAAATTTTTTTCTGTTGGCAGAATCAAATTTAGCAAGGCCCATGTGATAGCCCATTAAAACTCCAAATGTAGCATGTGCAGGCACCGATAAAAACATACGCATAATACCAGTAGCCACGCCATGTTGATACACATAACCAATATTTTCGAGTGTAGCAAAGCCCATACTAACCATAACTGCATATACAATGCCATCAAATGGATCATCAAAGAACCTGCGCCGGTAAGGCGCCAACCGTACAAATAAAAATTTACTGCCTTCTTCACTTAGTGCAACAATCAAATAAGCAAATACAAGTGTGTATGGTATGCCTTCGCCCATTAATCTTTCAACAGGTTTTGTAAAAATAATTTGTAAAATAATGGCTGGAATGGTACTTAACATGCCTAAAATGAAACTAAGCAAGAGCAGTCCAAGAGGCTCTTTATTATATTTATCTTTTAAATAAATAAATATGCAGATGGCAATTCCCGGCGCTATAGCAAGAGCTAATAATCCCATATATAAAAGCTGTTTTTGTGTTACTTTTGCCCAAGTTAATTTTTTTATACGATTGCCCAAATTAATTGAACTTTTAAATGAGTGATAACTATTTACCGTTAGACAAGGAAACAACTGATTTTACCCAGGTAAAAAATTTATTGAAACACAATCAACAGGTTTCTTTAACCAATGATGCTTACAACCGAATTAATAAGTGCCGCAGTTTTTTAGATGAGAAGTTGAATGATTCTGATAATTTATTTTATGGCATCAACACAGGTTTTGGTTATTTGCAAAACATACGCATTGATAAAACACAATTACAGGAATTGCAATGCAACCTGATTAAATCTCATGCCTGTGGTATGGGAGAAGAAGTGCCTGCCGATATTGTGAAATTGATGATTGCACTTAAGATTAAATCGCTCAGCTATGGAAATTCGGGTGTGCAAACAAGTACGGTAGAAAGGTTGATAAACATGTACAATAATGATGTGCTTCCTGTTATTTATACACAAGGCTCATTGGGCGCTTCCGGCGACCTGGCGCCACTTAGTCATTTAAGTTTGCCTTTGATTGGTTTAGGCGAAGTGTATCATCACCAGGTAAAAATGCCAGCATCTGAAGTATTAAAAAAATTCAACTGGAAACCGGTTGAATTAAAAAGTAAAGAAGGATTGGCATTGATAAACGGCACCCAGTTTATGACAGCTTATGGATTGCACAACCTAATTCAATGCAACAGGCTTATAAACTGGGCAAATATTATTGCTGCTATAAGTTTTGATGCTTTTGATTGTACAATAGAACCGCTGCATGAAAACATTCATAAAGTACGTTCGCATAATGGCCAGGTAAAAACAGCGGCAACCATTCGCCGGTTATTAAATGGCAGTTCAATTGCAGCTACAAAAAAGCAACAAGTACAAGATCCCTATTCATTCCGTTGCATTCCTCAGGTACATGGCGCCACTAAAGATAGTTTTGATTATGTTTTGAGCGTTTTTATAAAAGAAATAAATTCGGTAACAGATAATCCCAATATATTTCCTGATGATGATTTGATTTTAAGCGGTGGTAATTTTCATGGACAACCATTGGCCATAACGCTCGATTTTTTAAGTATTGCCATGGCAGAGTTAGGTAGTATTTCTGAAAGAAGAACCTATCAGTTAATAAGTGGGCAAAGAGGTTTGCCGGCATTTCTTGTTTCAAACCCAGGCCTTAATTCAGGGTTAATGATTCCTCAATATACAGCAGCAGGCATTGTTAGTGAAAACAAACAATTATGTACACCATCATCGGTAGATACAATACCAAGCAGCAATAACCAGGAAGACCATGTTAGCATGGGAGCCAATGCGGCTACCAAATGCAAAAGGGTTATTGATAATGTTGAGAAAATTTTGGCTATTGAATTATTAACTGCAATACAGGCAGTAGAGTTTCGCCGGCCACAGCAAACATCACTTCAATTAGAAAAAATAATATCAGCTTTTAGAAAAGAAATAAGTTTTAATAATGCCGACAGGATTTTACATAATGATATGATGAAAGCGGTGGAATTTATAAAAAAAGAAATGGAGTAAAAAGATACATCGAAAGCCATTTAAGATTCGAAAAAAAGTTTGTATCCTTTTAAAAATAAATTTAATTATGAATAATGTAACTACAGAAAGAAAGTACGACCCCATAAAATACAAAACTCCAACAGGTAACCAAATTACCTGCAAAGGCTGGATACAGGAAGCAGCTTTACGTATGTTGCTCAATAACCTTAATCCCGAAGTAGCAGAACGGCCCGATGATTTAATTGTTTATGGTGGCCGTGGAAAAGCTGCCCGTAATTTTGAAGCGCTTGATAGCATCATAAAAGGATTAAAAATTTTAGAAAATGATGAAAGCCTTTTGATACAAAGTGGTAAACCGGTTGGCATATTAAAAACTCATAAAGATGCCCCAAGAGTTCTCATCAGCAACAGTCAGTTAGTACCTAACTGGGCAAATTGGAAACATTTTGATGAACTGGAAAAAAAGGGATTGATGATGTATGGACAAATGACTGCCGGAAGCTGGATATATATAGGTAGCCAGGGTATAGTGCAGGGAACTTATGAAACGTATTTAGCTGCTGCCAATAAAGATTTTAAAGGAACACTTAAAGGAACTTTAAATGTTACAGCAGGTTTGGGTGGCATGGGTGGCGCTCAACCCCTGGCAATAACTATGAACGAAGGTGTTGCCCTTGTTGCCGAAGTAGAAGAGTGGCGTATTGACAAACGTATTGAAACCAGGTACCTGGATGAAAAATATACAGCTATAGATGAAGCCATTGATGCTGCATTAAAATATAAAGCCCAGGGTAAAGCTATCAGCATTGGTGTTTTGTGTAATGCCGTTCATTTGTTGCAAAGATTGATAGAGAGAAAAATTGTTCCCGATACATTAACCGATCAAACCAGCGCACACGACCCATTAGTTGGTTATGTACCACATACATTAAATAATGAGCAAGCAAATATTCTACGGGAACAAAATCCCGAAGAATATATTGAACGCAGTTACCAAAGTATGTACCTGCATGTACAACTGATGTTGGAATTACAAAAACTGGGCGCTATAACTTTTGATTACGGCAACAACATTAGAGCCCGTGCAAAAGAAAAAGGACTTGATAATGCCTTTGATTTTCCGGGTTTTGTACCTGCGTATGTACGTCCATTGTTTTGCGAAGGTAAAGGCCCATTTAGATGGGCTGCATTAAGCGGCGATCCGGAAGACATTGCAGTTACAGATAAATTAATGATGGAATTATTTCCTGAAAATAAAGGTATGATACGCTGGATGAAAATGGCAAAGGAAAAGATTGCATTCCAGGGATTACCAGCCCGTATTTGCTGGATAGGACAAGGCGACCGGGAAAAAGCCGGACTTGCTTTTAATGAACTGGTACGTTCCGGTAAAGTAAAAGCACCAATTGTAATAGGAAGAGATCATTTAGATACAGGCTCTGTTGCATCTCCTAATCGTGAAACCGAATCAATGCTGGATGGCAGCGATGCGGTAGCCGACTGGCCCATTTTAAATGCATTGGTAAACACAGCAGGCGGTGCAAGTTGGGTAAGCCTGCATCATGGTGGTGGCGTAGGTATGGGCTATAGCATACATGCAGGAATGGTGATTGTTGCCGATGGTACCCAGGAGGCTGATGAAAGATTAAGCCGGGTACTTCGAAACGATCCGGGCATGGGTGTTATTCGCCATGCAGATGCAGGGTATGAACTGGCAAAAGAAACAGCCAGAAAATTTGACCTTGATTTGGAAAGTAAACTTAAATAAACTTAAAGCTTGGCTTTCTCAAACGCTTTCAATCAATTATATGATTAAGTAATTTTTTTTAAGTTAATTGATTCGTATTATCCACAAGTGCATATACTAAAAAATTAGGGCATTTTCACTGATGCAAAAATTAATTTTGAGGATTACATTTATAGTGTAATTGTATTTAATCCTTAAAACTAATCTTATGAAAACACTTTTTACACTGTTTG
>DAOLYC010000192.1:0-5082 GCA_035425605.1 Ferruginibacter sp. | reverse complement strand
TTACTGGTTTTGGAATACTGGGTCACCTGGTTGAAATGGCAGAAGGGAGTAATTGCTCTGCAGAAATTTATTATTCCAGGTTGCCGGTAACCGATGGAGTAAAAGAATATTTAGCACAACAGATTATACCCGATGCAACCTACCGTAATTGGAATTGTTACAGCACCAAAACTGGTTTTGAAAAGGGCGTGCCGGTTATGGAAGCTTTTAATTTATTGCCCGATCCGCAAACCAACGGCGGTTTGTTAGTAGCTGTTGATAAAAATGCTGTTGACGAACTAAAAAAACTGTTTAAAGAAAACGGGCTGAAAAATTTTGCAGAACCCATTGGCGTTTTTACAGCAACATCTGAAAAAACAATCAACGTAAAAATTTAGAATGCATTTATCACTAAGTGATTGGATTGGCTTTATTGGCGTGGCAATTCTGCTTATTGCTTTTTTAATGAACCTGCTTAACAAAATTGATAAGAACAGCCTTGTTTATATTTTGATGAATGTAATTGGAGCTGGTATGGCTTGCCTGGCTTCGTGGATGATTAATTATATTCCATTTATAATTTTAGAAGCAACCTGGACGGTGGTTTCGCTTTTTGCCCTTGTTGGGTATTTTAGAAAAAAATAATACTCATCAGTTTTTAATGAATCAACTGATCAATTTTTTCAGCAAGCTTGAGATCTTTATCTGTTACAATATCTCCTGCATCATGTGTACTTAACCAAATCTCCACCTTGTTATATACGTTCGTCCATAGTGGATGATGGTCCATCTTCTCTGCTATCATGGCCACCCTTGTCATAAATGCAAAAGCTTCTGAAAAATTATTAAACTCAAATTTATTATAAAGCTTATTATTTTCTTCTCTCCACATTGTAGTTGATGTTTTAATTATTACAAGTTAATTTTCATTCTATTTTAAATAGCATGGTAAAATGAACAGTAGTTAAAAAATAAGATGTTGTTTATTTTTTATTTTTTCATTTGTCATTTCTGTAACCAATTGCACACCCGTTAACGAACGGATAGCCTGTATCAAAATTTTTAGGTCATCGGCGGCAACCAGTGTGCCTTTTATAAGCCATAAAAAATCAAGGTGTTTAAATTCAGGCAACAGGTATTCGCCATCGTTCTGATTATTGTATAAGTAATGGGTGATACATACGGTAGGGATGGCATATTCATAAATACTAAAAAAATATTTACGCTTTTTTTTAGTTAGCTGTATTTCAATATCGTTATTAACTCTAAAATTAAGTCCCAGCACCTGGTTTAGTTGCCAGCTAAACTGGTAATCTTTTAAAGGCGCTACAATGCCCAGCAGCAGGGAATCTTCAAAGAAGCTTTCCGCCACCGCCTCGTTATCAATTAGTAATTTTTGAACTGTTGCCATTTATTTAAATGCTAATAATATTAAAACACAATATCAAATTGTAATTCTTCACTTCCTCTTTTTACAAAAATTTTTGTGGCATCGCCTTTTTTAAATTTACCCAATGCCTGCATATATTCTTGTATATCGTTGGTTTTATGGTCGCCAATTTTTAATATTACATCGCCGGTTTTGATGCCGGCTTTTTCGGCCACTTTTCCTTCACTAACAGCATCGGCTTTTACACCAATACCGCTAAATGTATAATCGGGCATAATGCCCAGGCTAACACTAAAACTTCTTCGTCCCTCTGGTTGTGCTTCCCTGGTTTTTGTAAAAGCCAGTTTGCCTTTGTTGTTAGTTTTTTCTATAAGGTTGTAAATATATCTTATCAAAAAAAGCTCACCCTTGTAATTAATTTTTTCGGCATCATCAGAAGGTTTGTGATAATCGCTATGTGCGCCGGTAAAGAAAAATAATACCGGAATATCTTTCCTGTAAAATGAAGTATGATCGCTGGGGCCTGTGCCACTACTATCGAAATTTATTTTAAGAAATTTATCATTTGCATCAATCTCTTGTCCCCAAACCGGCGATGTGCCATAACCACCAATAGTTAATCCATGCGTACTATCGTTAAGCCTTCCCACCATATCCATATTTATCATGTAGTTTGCTTTCGAAAAATCAATAGTTGGATGTTCCGTATAATATTTACTACCAAACAAACCCAACTCTTCGCCGGAGAAAGCTATAAAAAGATAGTTGTTATTTTTTAGTTTCGATTTTTTTAATAGTTTGCCCAGTTCAATTAACGCTGCTGTTCCGCTGGCGTTATCATCAGCGCCGTTATGAATTTGTGCTGTGCTGCCTGTGTACAGCGAATTATGGTCTTCGCCATAACCAAGATGATCAAAATGTGCGCCCAGTATAACAGTGTGAGCTGCTCCATTATTAATATAACCCACTACGTTATGCCCGGTTCTTTTTTTATTGCTTATGCTTATGTTTATTTTTATATCGGCCGAAATGGTTTCGTTTTTAAAAAACTTTTGTTTTGTTTCTTTGTTGATATATAGTACAGGAATTTTTACATTTTCTTTATTTGATTTGGGTTCAAATTTTAATTCATCATTCACATTGCCGCTGTTGTAAACAAGTAATGCATTGGCGCCCCTGCCGGCAACTTTATTGGCTTGCTTAACAATCGAATCCTCCAGGTCGAAATGCGGATTGTTTTTATTTTCTACCAGTAAATCTTTTAAATCTATAAACCAGGCGGCATCTCCTTCGGGTAAAGCAATGGCACCCGATGTTTCTGTAGCTGCATTGGCACTAAAGGCAAAAGGAAAATAATCTTTGCCTTGTATAAGAACAGTTTTGTTGATTATTAATTGGGTTGATGTATCTACCTGTTTGCCTTCATTTACTTCAAAAGCCTGAATGTATGTACCAGCATCTCCCTTTGCTTTTAACCCAATCTTTTCAAACTCATTGCTGATATATTCATAAGCAAGTTTTTCTCCTTTGGTTCCGGTTCTTCTGCCTTCCAGCTTATCATCAGCCAGGTAGCCAATATTTGTTTGCAGCGATACCAAAATTATATTATCGGCCTTAACCTGTGCTCTTTTACGCTTTTGAGCTGTAACAGATGTAGAAATTAATAATAGCAGCCAGAGGAAATGTTTCATGTACATATATTTGGTGAGGATAAGCAAAGATAACTTAGAGAAATGCTAAATGTGTAAATGGAATGTAAAAATTACAATCATTATCAATTAAAAAATTACCTCCTGCAGGCATCTTTCTTAAATCGTAACCTTGTAAGCCGGTTTACTGTTATTTTTGCAATCAATTTTAGATTTGACCAAGCAAATAAACATAGCATTAGTAGGTAATCCTAACAGCGGAAAAAGTTCTCTGTTTAATTACCTAACCGGATTAAACCAACGGGTTGGCAATTTTCCGGGAGTAACGGTTGATAAAAAAATGGGTCAAAGTAAAATATCTGCAAACCTGCAAGCTACTATTATTGATCTGCCAGGTTCTTATAGCCTATATCCAAAACGAAGCGACGAATGGGTGGCGTACAAAGTTTTACTTAACCAGGATGAAAGCATTAAACCAGATATGGTTTTATTGGTAGCAGATGCCAGTAATTTAAAACGAAACCTATTATTCTGTTCTCAAATTATAGATTTGGGCATTCCGGTGGTAGTTGCATTTACCATGATGGATATTGCCAAAAGAAAAGGAACACAAATTGATATACCGGGCCTTGAACGGGAATTGGGTGTGCCAATTGTACAAATCAACCCAAGAAAAAATAAAGGGCTTGAGCAATTAAAAAAAGTAATTGAACAATCGGCAGAAAATTTATACCAACCACCTGCCCGTGGTTTTATTGATAACTATGCTATGGCCGCCAATGCCATTGACAAGGTAAAAACGCATTACCCCGATATAAGTAATTACAAGGCTATTCACTACCTGATAAACCATGAACATTTTTTACTTGATGATGGTATGCAGGAAACGATTGAACAAATTGAAATTGATAATAAATTCAATCCTACTAAAACGCAAGCCGAAGAGATCATGCATCGATATGGCCGTATAAAACATGTAATGCAGCAAACGGTGGTTGAAGCCGATCCCCTGCAAAAAGCCATGTTTAATGAACGGTTAGATGATATTTTAATGCACCGTGTTTGGGGCTATGTAATTTTATTAAGTGTTTTATTCCTGCTTTTTCAAAGTGTTTTTTGGGTAGCAAAATATCCAATGGATGGTATTGAATGGATGTTTGGCGAATTTAGCGGTGTGTTAAGCAACGCCTTGCCGGTAAGCTGGTGGAGCGACTTACTTATTAATGGTGTAGTTGCAGGATTAAGCGGAATTATAATTTTTATTCCGCAAATAATGATATTATTTGCTTTGATAACGATACTTGAAGATACCGGTTATATGGCCCGAATAAGCTTTCTTACAGATAAGTTAATGCGTAAAGTTGGGCTTAATGGAAAAAGCGTAATGCCTATGATAAGCGGATTTGCCTGTGCCGTACCCGCCATTATGAGTGCACGAAATATCGAAAATAAAAAAGAAAGACTGCTCACCATTATGATTACACCGCTTATGAGTTGTAGTGCCAGGCTTCCGGTGTACACCATTTTAATTGCATTGGTCATTCCATCAAAATTATATTTTGGTTTTTTAAGCTTACAAGGCCTTGTAATGATGGGATTGTATTTAATGGGTACTGTAATGGCATTGATTGTTGCATGGATTATGAAATGGTTTATTAAAAGTGCCGAAAGAAGTTTTTTTATTTTAGAATTACCAGCATACCGGTCGCCCAGGTGGAAGAATGCAATTACCACCATGATAGAAAAAGCAAAAATATTTGTTTTTGATGCAGGTAAGATTATTATGATGATAAGCTTGCTATTATGGGTTTTAAGCACTTACGGACCCAGCAAAAAAATGGCGGCTGTTACAACTAAATATGAGCAACTGATAAAACAAATGCCACAACAGGCAAATGAATTAAATAAAGAAAGAAAAACAGAACTGCTGCAAAGCTCTTATGCCGGCACTTTAGGAAAAGCTATTGAACCCGTTATACGCCCATTGGGTTACGATTGGAAAATTGGGATAGCACTTATTACTTCATTTGCCGCCAGGGAAGTTTTTGTTGGAACCATGGCCAC
>DAOLYC010000191.1:0-5087 GCA_035425605.1 Ferruginibacter sp. | reverse complement strand
GTACCATACAGTTTATTGTTGTAAAACATCATTTCACTGGTATTACAATTGGTGCCGCTTGCGACATCAAAATTTTTTATCACCGTGGTATTAGAGCCATTGGGCAATGAGGGATCAATTACATACAATGCCCCTCCGCCATTAGCAGCACCCTGCCAACTTGCACAATAAATTTTATTATTGTACGGCGTAACATTGCCATAAAAATTCCAGCCATTACCGGCGCCTGGCCCTGTTAAATCAAATAAGTCGGTAAGTACATTGGTAGCTGGGTCCCACTCAAACACCGCCCCAAAGCCACTTGACCCACCACTTACTGTGGCACCATACATTTTACCGTTCATTAATCGTAATGCAGTTTGCATATTGTTGCCAGTGGCCAATGCCATATCATATTTTTTAGTAACTACATTGCTGGCAGGATCCCATTCAAAAATGGTTCCATTACCACTGGTGCCACAGCTTGACGTAACCCCATAAAATTTCGAATTATACAATAAAAGGCCTGCCCTGGGGTTGCATCCATACAACGTGGAGTTAGAACCAAAATCAAATTTTTTGGTATAGATATTTGTGGACGGGTTGTATTCAAATAATGTACCCGAGTTGCCTGTGCCGCCTGTAGCAGTTGTGCCATATAGTTTACTGTTGTAGGGTACCATCTCTACATTTTGAGGATTGGCGCCCGATACGGCTACAGGAAAGGAATATTGTAACTGGAAATTTTGCCCACTGCTATCAGTATTAAATAAATACCCATTTGAGGAATTATCGCTTTGAGGATATCCCGCCGCCAGGCCATACAAACGGGAAACACCCTGTGCCTGCACCCCCAGGCCTGTTGCTACCGCAATTAATATGATTAATAAATTTTTTTTCATCGCAATGTGCTTAATAATTTAAATAATGTGTAGTAATGCTATTGTGGATATTGGCGACGATGTAAAATTTTATTTTTTTTGAAAAGAGACAAATACTCAATTTGTAGTAGCCGGTATTTTTAGTTACCGGGCAATTTGATAAATCCCTACTTTTATTTCTTCATTCTATTGATATGAAAAAAGGGTTAGTCAAAAGGCTGATTGTTTTATTGTGTTTGGCATCTCATACTACGTATGCCCAAACAAAAGTTATAGACAGTTTAAAACAAACTTATTCATCATCAACAGGTACTGCCGAAAGGCTAAAAAATTTATTTGCCCTGGGTCAATTTCACCAAAGCCTGCCCAAGGATACTTTATATAAATATGCAGTAATAGCAACCAGTCTAACTTCAGACAAAACAGATAAAGGCAATGCCGCCATCCTTTTAATAAATGCTTACCTACGCCTTGATAAAACAGACAGTGCCGAATTGACGATAAATAAAACACTTCCGTTATTCAATGTTAAAAACCAGGCCGAGAGGAATATTTATTTTAGCCTGGCCGCTTTGCAGGTAGATTGCTATGGCAATAACAGTAATTATGAAGACGCCACTTCCCTGCTGTATAAAATTATTCAACAGGCAGAACAATATAATGACCCTGAAGTACTGGCAAAAAACATGGGCACACTTGGTGTAATCAATTACAACCTCAACCATGTGCCCGAAGCGTTTAATTGGTATTTTAAAGGATTGTCGTATTGCAAAAACAGCCCTGAATTTTACAATCCTTCTGCTGTATTGTATATCAACCTGGCCGAAACGTATCGCTGGGTGGATAAGCCGGATTCTGCCAGTTACTTTATTAATAAAGCCATTCCGCTTTGTGAAAAAACCGGCAACCTTTTTTACTTAGCCAATGCCCTGAGGGTAAAAGCAAATATTTATTCTTCTGCAAAAAATTATGCTGAAGCCGAAAAGACAATGTTGGAATGTAACACCATTAGGGAGCAAACCCAGGGCAAATTACTTATGTCTAATGAAATGCTGGCCCTGGCTGTCATTCACTTTAAATGGGGCAAATTGGATAAAGCCATCCAGGAACTTACATCAGCAATGGCTTTAAGCGATTCATTAAATAAAAACAACAATAACTCAAAAGGCAGCGAAGCAGATGTGTTGAAAATTTCTTATTACAACGTGTTGGCAAGATGTTATAAAATGAAAGGCGATGAAAAAAATTATGCTTCCACCCTTGAAAAAATAATTGCAGAAAAAGATGCTTTTTATGAAGCTAACTCGGCAAATACACTAGCCAGCCTGCAGGCAAAATATGAACTGCAAAAAAAAGAAGGCACCATCATTAAGCAGCAACTAGATCTCACCAAAAAAAATTACCTCATTTATGGTTCAATAATATTGGCCGGTTTTGCCCTGCTGTTGTTTTGGGTTTTGTTTAATAATTACCGGCGCAAGCAAAAACTTAAAATGGAATATGCTCTCCAGGAAGAAAAAAGGTTATCGGCACAATCCATCATAGATGCAGAGGAACAGGAACGCAAACGCATAGCCGCCGACCTACATGACAATATTGGCGCTTATGCTTCGGCAATAAGGGCCGATGTGGAGAAGCTCAGCAGCAAAGGAACAACGGAAAGCAATATCCCTTTGCAAAACCTGGAGCAACATTCAAGGGAAATCATCAATTCTTTAAGGGACACCATTTGGGTACTTAATAAAGAAAACATCACCATTACCGGTATTGGCGACAGGATTAAAAGCTATACCGGCAAGCTACAGCCTTCATATAATTTTATCCAGTTTCATATTAAAGAAGAGATAACCAACAACCGGCGCATCAATTCGCAACATGCTTTGAACATTTTTAGGATCATACAGGAAGCTATCCATAATTCCCTTAAATACAGCCGGGCAGAAAATATTTATATTGAAATCATTAGTCATGAAACCCTCATGCTTAGTGTAACAGATGATGGCATTGGAATTGATGAAAAAAATACCGGCATTGGGAACGGAATGAAAAACATGAAAACAAGGGCAAATGATATTGGGATGAAGATTAGTATTCAAGCCAATAAAAATAAAGGCACCAAAGTAAACCTTGAAAGCAATACTACAAATTAAGTATTGCCAAAATATACCAAAAGTTTCATTTTACATCCATAAATAACACAAATGAATAAACCAATAAAAATAGGGCTGGTTGATGATAAGTCGGTAAACCGGCACAGTATTGCAGATAAAATAAAACAATTTGAAGACCTGGATTATTGTTTCACTGCCATTGACGGGCACGATTGCCTTGAACAATTAAAAGGCCTACCCCATGAAAAAATACCAAAGGTGATTTTTATGGATCTTGAAATGCCCGAAATGGATGGCGTGCAAACCATCAGTATTGCACGGGCATTATATCCCGATATATTTTTTATAGTGCTTACCGTTTTTGATGATGATGATAAAATTTTTGAAGCCATAAAAGCCGGAGCAAACGGTTATTTACTAAAAGATGAAAGCGCTATTACCCTGCACAATGCCATTTCTAATGTGATTGAAAACGGTGGTGCACCCATGAGTCCTGCAATTGCCCGTAAAGCATTATCATTGTTAAGTAATGCAGAGCTACAACGTACATCACATCAAACAGCTACCGATGCTATCAGTGAGTTGTTAACACAACGGGAAAAAGAAATATTGCAACATACCATTTCCGGATACGATGCCAAGCGTATTGCTTCCATACTTGATATAAGTGTATTAACTATACGAAAGCATATTGCCAATATTTACCAAAAGTTGCATGTAAGCAGCAAAGCGCAAATTATAACCCTGGCCCATAAGAATAACTGGATATAATCCCCAATCTACCAGCTCATCAACTTTATCTTATGTACTAACAACTGTTAGTATTTTTAGTACCTTTACTATCTAAATTCTTATCATGCAATTACAGGATTTTGAAAAGATATTTCAGGATAAAATTGATAATGAAATAAAAATTGAACCAAAGGACTGGATGCCGGAGGCATACCGGAAAACAAATACCCGGCAAATAAGTCAACATGCTCATAGCGAAGTGGTAGGTATGCTGCCCGAAGGCAATTGGATAAGCAGAGCACCTTCTTTAAAACGAAAAGCCATTTTAATTGCCAAAGTACAGGATGAAGCCGGGCATGGGTTATACTTATACGCTGCTGCCGAAACTTTAGGAAGCAGCCGTGAAGAAATGATTGAAGACCTGCTGAGTGGTAAAGCAAAATATTCTTCCATCTTTAATTACCCAAGTTTAACCTGGGCCGATATGGGAGCCATAGGATGGCTGGTAGATGGTGCAGCCATATTAAACCAAGTGATGCTTTGCCGTACATCGTACGGGCCTTATGCCAGGGCCATGGTTAGAATATGTAAAGAAGAAAGTTTTCACCAACGTCAGGGTTTTGAATCGTTATTGGTTTTATCAAAAGGAACCCCAGAACAAAAAGCCATGTGCCAGGATGCTATTAACCGTTGGTGGTGGCCTAGCCTGATGATGTTTGGGCCAAAAGACAGCGAAAGTACAAACAGCGACCAAAGTATAAAATGGAAGATTAAAAGAAAAACTAATGATGAACTTCGCCAGCAATTTGTAGATATGGCAGCTATGCAGGTAAAAGTATTGGGTATGACATTACCGGACACTCATTTAAAATGGAATGAAGAACGACAGCATTACGATTTTGGTGAAATAAATTGGGATGAATTTTGGAATGTAGTAAAAGGAAACGGCCCCTGTAATAAGCAAAGGCTTGCAGCACGTAATAAAGCACATGATGAAGGCGCCTGGGTAAGGGAAGCCGCAATGGTATACAAAGTTAAGAAAGAGAAAAAAAGAGATGCAGCTTAATTATATAGACCTGGAATTTATAATTTACCACTTCAAATAATAATGTTTAACTTTTACTAAAATGAAAATTGGTTTAACTTACACCATTAGCCCGAGCCTTCATGATGAAACAAAGCATAATAATTATATTAAATGGTTGAATTTGCCGGGCCAGGATGAAATAATTTCTTTCAAAGTATCAGAATCAAATTCAAAAAGGATTGAAGAATGCAGCGGTTTAATTTTATCGGGAGGCATAGATATACATCCACAATACTATAATAGTTGTTCCTTAAACTATTGCAATGCGCCTGTTAAAGGCTTCCAAAAAGAAAGAGA
>DAOLYC010000190.1:0-5097 GCA_035425605.1 Ferruginibacter sp. | reverse complement strand
TGAAAAGAGCATAGATATTTGCTCGACGAAATCCATAAGGGCTGCTATTACATGTATATATATACAGGAATGTCCGAAATTTATTTCTGCTTCAGACGAACTTAAGAATGTAAGAGTTTTCGATGGTTATTTGGCAGAAATCGGTGAAAATTTGTGGGATGAGCAAACGCTTTTGGATTATGATTACGAATTCCTGCATATACATTACAATAAAAATCCTAACTTGTCTTTTAATAATATGAAGTTATTTTTTGCAAAATAAACCTACACCTAACCCCAATTTTTTTTGAACCAGACTTTGCCAAATAAAAAATTGATACGCATTACAACAGTGCCTATGGCGCTGCGATACCTGTTGCACGGGCAAATGAGTTTTATGGCAAACCAGGGTTTTGATGTAGTGATGATAAGTGCAGACGGTAAAGAACTTGCAGAAGTTATTGAAATGGAAAAGTGCCGACACATGATTGTGCCAATGACAAGGAAAATAACTCCCTGGCAGGATTTAAAATGCTTGTGGAAACTTATAAAAATTTTTAAAAAGGAAAAGCCTGATATTGTACACACCCACACGCCAAAGGCGGGTTTGCTGGGTATGGTAGCTGCCCGTATTTGTGCTGTAAAATGCAGGATACATACTGTTGCAGGACTACCAATGATGGTAGAAAAAGGAAATAAATACAGGCTGTTGAAATTTATAGAAAAAGTTACCTATGCAGCGGCCAGCCAGGTTTGGCCAAACAGCCAATCGTTAATGCAGTTTATTTTAAATAATAAACTTTGCCTACCGGGCAAAATTAAAGTTATAGGCAACGGCTCAACTAATGGTGTTAATACAAATAGGTTCAGTCGAAATAAACTTGATGTAAAAATACTTGACAACATCATTGAGGAAATAAATCATTCAACCGAAAATAAATACCTGCTTTGTATTGGAAGGCTGGTTGTAGATAAGGGAATTATAGAACTGGTGAATGTTTTTACACAACTACAAAAAGATAATGAAAACCTGATATTGATTCTTGCAGGCGAATATGAAACTGAACTTGACCCGTTGCCAAAAGCAACCCTGCAGGAAATTAAGATAAATCCTTCCATCATACACATTAACTGGACAAACTATGTGGAGTATTACATGTACTTGTCCGATATCTTCATTTTCCCTTCGCACCGGGAAGGATTTCCTAATGTGTTATTACAGGCAGGCGCCATGCAGTTGCCTGTAATATGCAGCCGTATTGCTGGTAATATTGATATAGTTACCGATAAAATGACTGGTTTGATTTTTGACTGCGGTAATGAACAACAACTTTTACAGCAAGTAGAATATGCAATTGAAAAACCATTGCAAGTACAGCGAATGGCTATGCAACTTCAAACAGAAATAAAAGAAAACTATCAGCAGGAAGTTATCTGGCAAAATATACTATGTGCTTATAAAAAATTGGTAAATTAGTTAAAAAAGAAAAATGATATTGATTGGTTACAGCGGACATGCTTATGTTGTTACCGGCATCTTACATGCTGCCGGAAAAAAAGTGATAGGATATTGCGATGTAACAAAAAAAACATACAATCCTTTTAACCTCCCGTATATCGGTAACGAATCATCAGCAGAAGCCATTGATGCATTTAAAAAAAATAGTTTTTTTATAGCCATTGGGGATAATCAGGTTCGCAAAAAAGTATTTGAGCAATTAAAGAAACAAAACCTGTTTCCGGCAAACGCTATACATCCATCGGCAGTGATGGATGTAACTGCAACACTTGCAAAACATGGTATAATGGTTGCTGCTAACGTAACTATAAATCCGTTAGTATCTGTAGGTATTTGTGCAATTTGCAATACCGGTGCTATCATTGAGCATGAATGTATTATTGGAGATTTTGCCCATGTTGGCCCCGGGGCAGTACTTTGCGGTAATGTAAAAGTGGGCGATGGAGCCTTTATTGGCGCCCATGCTGTAGTGAGGCAGGGAATTAACATAGGCAAAAACGCCATCATAGGCGCTGGTGCAGTGGTGGTAAAAGATGTGGCAGATGATGTTACAGTTATGGGGGTGCCTGCAAAATAAAATTTTAAAACAACAGCTTGTTATTATAATTTATCCTTCGTAATAAATTATTTTGAAATATACATAAATGTGATATGGTTATACTAATTTGAAATAACAATACGTTATTTGTAAAGCAACGAAATCCCCATTTTCATTTGTAATTATTAAATCAAGTTGAATAATAAGCCAATATTTTTCCCCGGACTAAATGGCCTAAGGACATTGGCAGCGCTCTCTGTAGTTATTTCTCATACAACACTTGCATTAGGTAAGTTTAACTTAAACGCAAATTTTTTTGGTATGTTCAAAAATGGAGAACCTAATGGATTAGCAATGGCAGGTTATGGTGTAACCATCTTTTTTGTGCTAAGTGGTTTTTTAATTACTTTCTTATTAATTACCGAGAAGAAATTACAACCCATCAGCATTAGGAAGTTTTATATGCGACGGATACTACGTATATGGCCATTGTATTACCTATATTTAACAATATCTATAGTTGTAATATTGATTTTTGGGTTAAAGCTAAACATACACTCTTTATTCTTTTATCTTTTTTATGCTGCCAACGTACCCTTTATTATAAACAACGTTATACCTTTTATTGGTCATTACTGGTCGTTGGGGGTTGAAGAGCAATTTTATTTATTTTGGCCATGGGTTATTAAAAAAATTAAAAATCTTATACCAATTAATATTGCCTTAATCGTTATACTTTTTGGAACAAAAATTTTACTTCATTTTTTGTTTCCCGGTTCAATTATTGAAACAGCTATACAGGTAACCCGTTTTCATTGTATGATGATTGGCGGGTTAGGAGCAATTTTTTATAGTAATAACAATAAACTTTTTTTATTTATTTCAAACAATAAAATAACACAGGTTATTTGCTGGATGGTTATTTTTCTGCTCATTATTAATATATACCATTTAGCATCTGTTATTGATCATGAAATAATATCATTGGTTACAATTTGTATCATTATCGGACAAGTAAAAATAAAAAACCGGATAATAAACCTGGATACTAAAGTTTTGGATTTTTTGGGAAAAATATCCTACGGCATTTACGTCATTCATCCTTTAGTAATTTTTTTCATGGCCCATTTATTAAACCGGGTAAATATTCCCGATCCAACAAAATATGTTGTTGTTTATATCAGCATCATATCTTTTACAATATTCTTATCCTGGTTATCTTATACATATTTTGAAAAGTATTTCATGAACCTTAAGAAAAAATTTGAAGTAGTTAAAAGCTCTGCAAACAGAATATAAATACCTGGCATACTAAATCATCAAAAGTTCTATCTTGCTGCTCTCGTTTTTTGAAAATTTTAATAGAACAAACATTTTAAGACCAATTGACTGGCTTTAATAAGATGTAGGCGTTTTTTTTAAAAATCATAGAATTTGATAAATCAAATTATAAAGCTATGTTCAAACTGTAGAATTTTCCTTTAGAAAACTGCAATACCTGTATTCAAACTCCTAAAACTCCCCTTATCTTTGCTGCGCAAAATAAAAATTTATGAAAGTATTAGTTACAGGCGGGGCTGGCTATATTGGTTCTGTTTTAGTTCGCCAGTTGTTAAATAAAGGCCATCATGTAAGGGCTTTCGACTCATTAAAATTTGGTGGCGATGCCTTATACGATGTTATGCTAAACCCGAATTTTGAATTTATGAAAGGAGATGTGCGTAACGCCATTGATGTTGATAAAGCATTAAAGGGAATTGACGCCATTGCACACCTTGCAGCTATTGTTGGAGATCCTGCCTGTAAAAAATTTAGCGAAGAAGCTAATGAAACCAATTGGGATGGCTCTGTAAATTTATTTAATAAGGCAGAAGCAGCAGGTGTTAAAAGATTTGTTTTTGCAAGTACATGTAGTAATTACGGGAAAATGTCCAACCCTGATTCCTTTGTTATTGAAACATCTGCACTAAACCCGGTTTCATTATATGCCGAATTGAAAGTAGAGTTTGAAAAATATTTATTAATAGAAAAGAAGAGCAGCCCTATGTGTAGTACCGCTTTGCGGTTTAGTACTGTATATGGTTTTTCGCCAAGAATACGTTTTGATTTAACGGTAAACGAATTTACACGAAATGCCGCTGTGCATGGCGAACAGGAAATTTGGGGGCAGCAGTTTTGGAGGCCTTATTGCCATGTTGACGACCTGGCTCGTTCGGTAATCTTAGTTTTAGAAAGCCCGGTAGAAAAAGTAAAAGCCAATGTTTTTAATGTAGGCAGCACCGAAGAAAATTACACCAAAGGAATGATTATTAAAGAAGTTTGCAAAGTGGTTCCTAATGTAAATGTTATTTATGTTGACAGTAGCGAAGACCCCCGTGATTACCGGGTTAACTTTGATAAAATAAAAAATGAACTGGGTTTCACCATCACCAAAACAGTACCTGATGGCGTTAAGGAAATTTATAAGTTATTAAAGACAGGAATTGTTACAGATTCTTTTGCCCAAAAGTTCAGGAATATTTAAATGCTTTAAAATACCAAACTGCTGCACCTGTATTAATCTTCAACAAAACAGGTAATGCACTTTATACAGCGATGGCTTATATACATTAATAGTAGCTTTTCACTGCATGAAAAAAATTGAAAATTATAAAGCTAAGTTTCCATTATTACATGCAATTAGAGGTGTTGCAGCTACCCATGTGGTGCTTTTATTGTGGCAATTTACCATCCCGGAGAAATTTTTATGCGTTATTAATTTGAGTATAATTTTTATTTTGCCCTAGGACAGTTTATTTACATTTACAAAGAACAAATATTGGTTAAATTTGATGGTAGGAATTATAAAATATTGTTGTTAGCAGCTACTTTGGTCTAATTTATTTTGTTTGATATACTAGCCCTGGTTAAACAGCATTTTTGTTTGGAATTGTAGCAGGCATTTCGGTTTTTTGTTTAATAATTGTTTTCCTTAAATACGAGTTTAAAAAAACATGGCTTATAAAAGGGATAATAAAACTCGGCGAAGTAAGTTATTCGTTATACCTGGTTCATCTGCCAG
>DAOLYC010000189.1:0-5118 GCA_035425605.1 Ferruginibacter sp. | reverse complement strand
AATGGCAGTGTGTATCAATCATTATTTGTGTTTGAAGTACAAAATTGAGTAAAAAAAATTTAACGGTTTTTTAAACTATGGCTTTTGTGGTCAGTCTTATCCCTGTTCGTATTATTCACCTTTATTTTAAAATTATTTTTATGAAAAAAACATTAAATCTCAGCACCCGTTTGCTGGTTATGAGTTTTATTGGCGCTATGGTTTTAACAAGCTGTAAAAAAGATGAAAGCCTTAGCCCTACAACAGAAAATGATCCTGTTGAAGTAGCCGCCACTCAAAACATCACTGCCCAGGATGCAGAATCTGAAGCACAATTTGATGATGTATTTAACATTACCGCCAGCATGAACAGTAGTGTTGCCGGTGAAGATCTTGGCGTGGGCGCCAATGTATCTGGTTTATTTGATTTGGGTAGTACTACTGCCAATACACGAGGCAGGTGCTTTACAGTAACTGTTGTTCCAAACATTCCTCATGTATTTCCAAAAACCGTAACGATTGATTTTGGTACAGGCTGCCTAGGACGAGATGGAAAATTCAGAAAAGGAAAGATTATATCAATTTTTACAAACCCAATGGTTGTTCCGGGAGCCAAAGTATCAACAACATTTGTAGGATATTTTGTTGACAGCTTTCATATTGAAGGCACACATATTTCGGAAAACACCAGTACCACTAACATGCAAGGCTGGAAAAATGTTGTAATTGATGGAAAGATTACAAATACCAATACTGGCAGGTGGCATATGTGGAACAGCACCAGGAATATATTACAGGTTGCCGGCAATGGCACAGCTCATTTTCCATTAGATGACATTTATAAAGTTACCGGTAATGCCAATGGCTCAAATGCTGCAGGAAATAGCTGGACATCGCTCATATTGGATCCGCTTATTAAGAAATTTGTATGCCCCTGGATAGTAAAAGGAACAGTTAAATTGGTTAGAAACGGCCGTGAAGCTTTGTTAGATTATGGCAACGGCGATTGTGATAACAAAGCCATACTTTACATAAACGGTGTACCACATATTATAACCCTTTAAAAAAACTGTTAAAAAAATGTTGTTAATCTAATAACAACTATGTACATTTAACCTAGTTTTCATAGGGTACGGATTAAAAACGGGCCAGGGTTTCTACCCCGGCCCAATTTTTTTTACGTTAAAATTTCTCCAAAATTTGATACTACTCTCGATTAAAAATGTATTTTTTCAAATAAAAACCCCTTTTCGCTAAATGTTTTTAAAACAATTGGCAAGCTGTATTTCATACGCTCATATGCTTTTTCACTATCATGAAAAACAATTACAGAGCCGCTTTTAGCATTTTCAATCACATTTTTACAACATTGTTTTGGAGTTATAGTTGTATCAAAATCGCCGCTTAAAACACTCCACATAATTATCTTAAACGGTTCATTCATTTGCAATAATACTTTATGCTGCCAAGGAGTAATTTTTCCATACGGAGGTCTAAAAAGGCTGGATTTTATGTATTCCCTGGCTTTTAAAATGTTGCCAATATATGCCTCTCTCCCTGTTTTCCAGCCATTAAGATGATCAAAAGTATGGTTTCCTACCGCATGTCCCTCATGCAAGATCTTTTGAAATACCTCCGGAAAAGCTTCAACATTCTTGCCAATACAAAAGAAGGTAGCCTTGGCATTGTATTTGTTCAATTCATCCAAAACAAAAGGAGTAATTTGGGGATGTGGCCCATCATCAAAACTGAGATAAATAACTTTTTCATCGTCGGGCATATCCCAAACACTTCTGTTAAACAATTTAATTACCCATTTAGGCGTTCTTGCAGTATATAACATGAGGCAAATTAATTTTTTAAAGCCATTAAACCATTAATTATTGATTTAGTCTTACCTAATCAAAAACTCAAAATTTATGAAACTTAAACCTTTATTAGCCGCTATTGGTGTGGTAACGTTTGCACTTTGTCTTAACTCTTGTAAAAAAGTTAATGCCGATGATGAAAAACAAGATTATGAAACAACTTTTGAACTGAGTGGAGACCAGGCTATTTCAGATAATTTTACAGAAGATGCCAACCAATTGTTTTTACAGGTAGCTGCCGAAAACAATGTAGCAGGTAATGGCTTTACTTCGGGGCCGGTTGTTACTAATAATT
Organism: Ferruginibacter sp.; assembly: GCA_035425605.1. Taxonomy (GTDB): domain Bacteria; phylum Bacteroidota; class Bacteroidia; order Chitinophagales; family Chitinophagaceae; genus Ferruginibacter. The sequence goes on along the minus strand of DAOLYC010000189.1, from coordinate 2,976 downwards.
TTATACCGTGTGCTACCGTTACAATTACACCCCTAATTGGTTTTCCAAAAACTATTGTTATAGATTTTGGTCCAGCATGTACCGGCCCATTTGGTATAGTACGAAGCGGAAAAATAAATATTGTTATTTCCGACTCGGTAAGAAACCCAAACAGCACAGCTATAATGACATTTGACAATTATTTTGTTAGTGGCTATAAAATTGAAGGCACTTATACCTGGACAAATACCAGCACAGCAACTACCAGAAGCTGGGAACGTAAAACAGAAAATGGAAAAGTAACAGCACCAACAGGTAAGTACTGGTTACATCAAGGCATAAGAAATGTGATACAAACTGATGGCGTAAGCACTCCATTAGACCTTACAGACGATGCTTTTTCAATAACCGGAAACCACCGGGTAACCAATGAAGCTGGCGCATACAGGGATATTACAGTTTTAGAAGCGCTGCAAAAGAAAAATTCTTGTCATAATATAAGCAAAGGCAAATTAAAAGTACAAGGACCTAACCATTTTGCTGTAATTAATTATGGAGATGGTACTTGCGATAACCTGGCAACAATCTCAATTGACGGCAGACCGGAACGAACTATTATTTTATGGTAATTGTTAATTAAAAGTTTTTATATACCGTGAAGAAAAAAAATCTTCACGGTTTTTTTATACCTGTTTTTTTAGTGCTTCTATTAATGCAGTTATATTTGCAGCATGAGTAAAGTAAGAGTAAGATTTGCACCCAGCCCAACTGGCGGTTTGCACCTTGGCGGTGTACGTACCGTTTTATATAATTACCTTTTTGCCCGCCAGCATGGGGGAACTTTTGTGTTAAGAATAGAAGATACCGACCAGACACGTTTTGTAGAAGGTGCCGAACAATATATTTTTGATTGTTTGAAATGGTGTGGTCTTGAGCCTGATGAAAGCACACAAAAACCCGGCGCTTATGGCCCTTACAGACAAAGCGAAAGAAAAGAACTATATAAAAAATATGCAGATGAACTGGTAGAAAAAGGGTATGCATATTATGCATTTGATACTCCCGAAGAACTGGAAAAAATGAGGGTTGATTTTAAAACTGAAAACAACCCATCGCCCCAATACGATAGTAAAATAAGATTGAAGATGAAAAATTCTTTAACCTTACCAAAAGAAGAAACAGAAAAATTATTGGCCGCCGATGCAAGGCATGTAATAAGAATAAAAATACCTCAACAGGAAACTATTTCATTTACAGATATGATTCATGGAGAAGTAAGTTTTGACTCTTCTGTAGTGGATGATAAAGTTTTATTAAAGGCAGATGGAATGCCCACTTATCATCTTGCGGTGGTTGTTGATGATGCACTGATGAAAATTACACATGCCTTTAGGGGAGAAGAATGGCTAAGTAGCGCACCTGTTCATATTTTACTATGGAAATATCTTTTTGGACTTGATGCAATGCCTCAATGGGCACACCTGCCTTTAATTATGGGCCCCGGTGGAAAACTAAGTAAAAGGGATGGCGCAAAATATGGATTCCCGGTTTTTGCTATGAACTGGACTGATCACAAAACCAATGAACTTACCGAAGGATTTAAAGAAAAAGGATTTTTACCCAAAGCGTTTATAAACTTGTTAGCCGTACTGGGCTGGAATGATGGCACCGAACAGGAAATATATTCTATAGAAGAAATGATTGAAAAGTTTAGTATGGCCAGGGTACACAAAGCAGGCGCCAGGTTCGATTATGAAAAAGCAAAATGGTTTAACCATGAATGGATTAAAAAATTGAATGTAGAAAATTTACAAATAAAAGTGAAGGAAACGCTGCAAGCAGAAAACATCAAAATAACAGATGAACAATTGCTGCAAAAAGTGATAGAACTGGTAAAAGACAGGTGTATTCTTTTAACTGATTTTATACAGCAGGCAGGTTATTTTTTTACAGCGCCATTGCAATACGATGAGGCATCGGTAAAACCAAAATGGGGAGATGATAAAAAAGATTTTTTTGAACAGCTAACCAGCGAATTAAAGACCACTAATGACAGTACAGCAGAAAATATGGAACAAGTATTTAAAACACTGGCTTCTCAAAAAAATATTAAGGTAGGCGAACTGCAAATGATTTTTCGTGTAATGCTTGTAGGTAGTAAGATGGGACCGGCTGTTTTTGCCATTGCACAAGCAATTGGAAAAGAAGAGACCATCAACCGAATAAAAAATGCTATAAAAATTTTTCAGCCAGATTAAACTTTATAACACCTTATAAGTCAAAATCAAAAAAAAATAAAATGAGAGAACTGCTTGCCGCATTAATATTTATCAGCATTATTAGCTGCTCCAAATCATCAGATACCATCAACCCTATCTACCCACCTCCAACCAGTGATAGTTTTACAGTAACCGTAAATAACGGTTATGGCGCAGGTAAATATAAAATTGGCGATACAGTTCACATTTTTAGCATTGCATATAACAATAGCCAGGTTTTTGACAAATGGAGTGGAGATATAACTTACCTGGATGGCCCTGGAGAATGGCATACCTGGTTCATCATGCCCAATAAAAATGTTTCATTTACCGGGTCTTTAAAAGCAATAACACCTGTTACGTTACAGCTTGAGCAAATACGTGGACGAGACAGAATGAAACCTGTGTATTATTATTTTCCTGCCGGACACAAAGGCTTTGTTTACCTTTTACATGGCACAAGTGGCACAGCACAAAACCTTGTAAATAGTTTCGAATTTCTTCAACTGTATAAAGAATTGGTGAATGATGGTTTTGGTATCATTGTTACAGAATCAGAAGAAACTACAACCGGTGTTGATGCCAATGCCGATGGCAAATTAAGATGGTTGGTAACACCTGCCGATTCGGTTAACAATATTGATTATGCCAATATAAAAATTATAACCGATACATTTTATAACCGTGGTTTAACAGATAGAAGCAAACAACGTTATTGTATTGGCATGAGCAATGGTGG
>DAOLYC010000188.1:0-5124 GCA_035425605.1 Ferruginibacter sp. | reverse complement strand
AGTACCAGGATTTATTACCGGCAGCATCAGTTAAAGAACCTTTTGGATTAAAATGAAATACCCCAGCGCCGGCAAGTACATAAGGCCTTAACCTGGGTTCATATTCCGAATTTTGATTAAAAAGCATGGTTGGGAAAAATTCAATTGCTACATAACCTTCTAATATGGTAGTTTTAAAATCAAGGTTACGCTGTTTACGCCACAACTCATTAATGCCCGATGTTTTTATAGTAGCATCATCTCCTTCAAGGTATGTTACATCGGCAGCTAATCTTAAACCAAACCATTTTTTTGGATACATTGTGATGAAAGCACCTTTCATCATTTTTGTAAAATTTAAATTAAGGTCTTTTAGGTCGTTGGTTCCTTTACCGGCATGACCGCCAAGGTCTCCCAAAAAAAAGCTGGGGCCAAAATTTAATCCCACTTCCCATTTAATTTTTTCACCAAATAAAAATGCCTGAGAATAGGTTACGCTACAGATGCTAATACTAAGCAGTAGAAGTATAACAGTTTTGGTTACAATTTTTCGTAAAAAAGGTTTCATCAGAAATCAGATTTGGTATTTCTACAGAATTTGGATTATTGGTTTGCTATTAATTATTCCATTTATAACTAATGGCAAAGGAAAAAATAAAGGCCACGATTTTTAAACGATAATAGGTTAAACTTATTGTTTTATGGAATAATATTTATTTAGAGAAGATAGTTTCTACATGAAAATGGCTGCAATTGTATATCAATAGATAAACTAACTGGAACAGTATATTCGGTTGATAAAAATTTATTGAAACCTACTTTCAGCCATATTTATATCTACTGTAAAATATTTGTAGTAAATATCCTTAGTGTTTCTACTTGTTCAATCAAATTCCATTATAACAATGTAGATTTATTTTTGTTACCATTCATCTTAAACTGCATAAGGTCTGTAATAGATTTTGCTCTTACTTTTGCAAGAGTGGCAGTCTTGCCTTCAAATAATGTATCTATAGAATTATAAAAAAGTAGAAGCCAACTTTCAAAATGTTTGGGTTGAAGTGGAAGTATTTTATTTATTTCATAGTGAACTTCCATGGCATTATTTTTATAAACCGGGTTATCTAACAAAATGGTTTCCCAAAAATCTGTAATTAAGGAGATGTGTTTTTGCCAATTAATATTAACTACATCATTAAATATAAAACCAATCGTTTTATCTTCTCTTACTTGTTCATAAAAAAGTATTATCAGTTTTTCAATGTCTGCCCTGCTTTTAATATCGGGTTTCATTTTTTTCTTATTTAAGATAAGGTAAAATATCTTTGAGTAAAACAGGTTTTTCTGTATCATCTATCTCTACAACAACGCAATAGCCTATGGCGCCCCCAACGGTTTTTAATGCATTCACAAGTTTTTGCTGGTCACTTTCTAATCGTCTCCCATTTTCTTCACTCCAAATTTCTTTGGTACAAAGGCAGCCCTGTGTTGGAGTTAAAGGAAAGTAAGGCTGGTTTTTATAATATGCAGGATTTACAGTAGTACCGTGAGCAATTATTTCGGTACGGCCTGCCAGGCCTGCATACCATGCTTCATAAAATGAGTACACATCTCTACATAAAGCAGGTATTAATGAAGAATAAGTTTTACCAAAATTTTGGGTTGTTGAATCCGGTACATCTTCAGATTTTTCAAAAGGTAAAACCATTTGTATGTTTTCTGTAGGGCCAATAAAATTACCAGCCGATTTACCAAAGCCAATCATTTTAAAAATACCCTGCGGAGTATTACCATTGCTTATATACCCGGGCATATTACTTATACTTCGTGCCAGTTGAGGCACCGAAAAATAAACTCCATTTTCATCCTGTAAAAATTCTCCATTTTTTTTTCGTACCATCGAAAGACCGGGAAAGTTCCTGTTTTTTCGCTGAAAACTAAATAGAACAATTTGTCCCTTTAAAAACGATGAGCCTGTTAAGGATGATACTGAAATTGATTTTTCAGGCAACAATAATTTGTTTTGTAATACCGTAAAATAGGGGTTCAATACAGTGTCCTTTTTTAAAAGTATTAACTCATTTATCCTTTTTAATATTAAATCTTTAAAATTTTCATTGCTATTATTCATCAAAAGATATTCGCTACACATGGCAAATAACCTGCTGTTAGTTGTTTGGTTTAAGAATACTGCTACCTGCGATGCATACTGTTGTGGATAGTTTGCAAAAACCAGTTCTAAAAAAGATCTTTGAAAAATTATGCTCCTTTTTTCAAGTGAATCAAAAGCAAGCCTAATGCTGCCATCAACCCAGGGAGAATGGTATTGCAATAGTTCCAACGCTGAAAATGCATCCTGCCAAAATTCTTCAGTAGTATCTGAAAGGGGTAACGAAAGATTTTTATTGATACTGTTGTTTACCAGGTTACGGTATTCTTTGATTCTGTTCTGTTGAGTTGTAAATAATGCTACGGGTATGTTTTCGGATTGTGCAAATGCTGTTGTATTAAAAGTGGTAATTAAAAATATAAATATGGCATATCTTTTCAGCATCAATGCAAATTTAAAAAAAAATAAGCACCCTGTAATTTACAAGATGCTTAAATATTTAAAAGAAAATTTTAAAAGTTAATGAACATTGGCGGATAAAAAAGCTTGTATTTTATTATATGCATCTGTATAAGTGGCAACATCCCAATCGCCATGACCACCCGTTGGGTATAATTGATATTGATTGATTACTCCCACAGCATTTAACTGGTTATTTAAGGCTAATGATTGCGTAGTTGCATTTACCAGCGGATCGGCTCCACCTTGAAATATGATTGTTGGCGGATTTGTAGCATTTACAAAATACAAAGGGCTTGACTGCTGATACATGGAAAGATTTGTAGCTGGTGTGCCATTCAATAATGCTGCAAAGGCAAGCTGGGAAGCAGGATTATCATTATACATGGCAACCATATCTGTAGGCCCAAAAAAATCTACCACTGCTTTTATTTTTACCGGGCTGGAATATTTATAAGCATGTAATAAAGATAAATGAGCACCGGCGCTGGCGCCCATTAGTACAAACTTATCACTTATAAGGTAAGTACTACGGTTGCCAAATATGAATTCAACTGCAGTTTTTACATCCATTTCCTGTGTTGGAAAAGTATTGGTAGCTGGTAGTGCACCTAACCTGTAATTGATATTAAATATTGCATATCCAGGCATTCTTTTTTTTATGGTATCAAGGTTGGCAGATGTAAAATCACTTTTATCGCCACTTACCCAACCACCACCATGTATTAATATAATTACTTTGGTTGTGTCGGTTGTTCTGCCTGCTGGCAGGTAAATATCCATTTTTTGCAAAGGATCTGTACCATAAGCTACATTGGTTTCATTTTTTTCGGAAATAGTACCAGCACTACCAGTTCCAGTATCGGATTTACTGCAGGAGATATTAACTGTGGCAAGGATTAATGCCAAAATAAAAAAATTTTTGAGTTTCATTTTTAATAGTTGGGTTATAAAATTATTGCAAATTATTCTATGCAATTATCATGCAATTTTTTCTTTATGGTTAGTTGTTCATAAACAAGTTGCTAAAAAATATGAGTTTGTGCATCTGTAGTATTTATCATACAAGTAAACTGTATCTATTTATTTATTTGGTTTTAAACGTTTATATAGTTTTGTTCATTGCATTGAAAGAAAATATTTTTCTAAATTGTAAATGCTAATAGTTGTATTTATCTTTCCAAAGCATTTTTAAAAACTTTCGCAATTCTTCTTCTCTTAAATTTTTGCCTGGATTAAAAAATGTTGTTCCTTTTATTTCTTCAGGTAAATATTCCTGTGGCGAGAAATTATTTTGGTAGTTATGAGAATATTCATAACCTTTTCCAAAACCTTCTTTTTTCATGAGTTTGGTGGGGGCATTGCGGATGTGCAACGGAACAGATAGGTTGCCATATTCCTTCACTACATTCATTGCAGCCCCTATGGCAGATGTAGCCGTATTGCTTTTTGCACTGCTGGCTAAATAAATGGCACATTGCGATAAGATAAGTTGCGATTCGGGCCAGCCAATTTTATTTACAGCATCAAAAGTTGCATTGGCTAAAAGTAAAGCATTAGGGTTTGCATTTCCAATATCTTCACTAGCAAGTATCAACAATCTTCTTGCTATGAATTTTACATCCTCACCGCCTTCAATCATACGTGCAAGCCAATAGACTGCAGCATTAGGGTCGCTGCCACGTATTGATTTTATAAATGCAGAAATTATATCGTAATGTTGTTCGCCTTTTTTATCGTACACTGCAATTCGTTGTTGGGCAATTTCCATTACAGCCTTATCAGTAATCACTATATTATCACCAAGTGAATCACAAACAAGTTCCAGTAAGTTCAAGAGTTTTCTTGCATCGCCTCCCGAAATATTTATAATGGCATGTGTTTCTTGTAGTGAAATATTTTTTGTTTTTAATACTTCATCATTTTGTATGGCATGATGCAATAGTTTAACCAAATCCTTTTCATCAAGCGCTTTCAATATATATACTTGTGTTCTGCTTAATAAAGCGCTGTTAACTTCAAAAGATGGATTTTCTGTAGTAGCACCTATCAAAGTAATGATACCTTTTTCTACTGCTCCCAGCAAAGCATCCTGCTGGCCTTTGTTGAAACGATGAATTTCATCTATAAATAAGATTACATGCTGTTGCTTTTTTGCAATATCAATCACTTCCCGTACTTCTTTTACGCCACTGCTGATGGCACTTAGCTGGTAATAAGGAACCTGTAAAGAATTAGCAATGATGTTGGCAATTGTTGTTTTGCCAACACCGGGTGGCCCCCACAATATTATGCTGGGTACTTTACCATTTTCTATTGCAGTACGCAATATGCTTCCTATGCCGGTAAGGTGTTGCTGGCCTGCAAGTTCATCCAGTGTTGATGGCCGTAATCTTTCAGCTAATGGTGCAGTTTTATTCACTTTTCAAAATTGAAGAAAAAATAATTCTAATAAAAATAAAACTGCCGGAGAAAAAATCTTCCGGCAGTATAATCAATGTTAAAATTGTACTATTCTTTCAAGTCTAGTTTTATCTGTAATTCTTCAAACTGTTTGTCATCTATGGTTGAAGGTG
>DAOLYC010000187.1:0-5149 GCA_035425605.1 Ferruginibacter sp. | reverse complement strand
ACTTATGCTGCAGAAAATAATTATGAAGTGGTTTGGCTTAGTGTTTGGGAGCATAATTTAAAAGCTCAAAAATTCTACAAAAAATATGATTTTGAAAATACTGGCTATACTCACAATTTTCCAATAGGTAATACGCCGCAAACTGATTTTTGGTTCTGGAAATTTTTGAAATAATAAACCCCCAATTTGTGGAGGTTTATTATTTGTGCTTGTTACTGGATAACGAAGTTAACGGCCAAAATATTTATTAATCGCTTCAATACGATTGGTTACATGCAGTTTCTCGTAAATGTGATACACATGTTTTCGAACTGTTTCTATACTTATGAAAAGTTTACCCGAAATCTCTCTGTATAAAAGCCCCGTTGCAAGCATTTCAAGAATTTCATTCTCTCTTTTAGTTAACACATCTATCCTGCTTGTTCCTGTAGTATTTGTAACCGATTTGTTTTGAAAAGCAGCTACTACTTTACTGGCAATCTGGCTGCTCATGGGGGCACCGCCTTCAATCAATTCTTTTATACCTTCTAATAATTTACCCGGTTGTGTCTTTTTTAAAATATAACCATTGGCTCCCGCTCTTAATGCTTCAAAAATTTTATCATCATCCTCATAAATCGTACACATTATAAATAACATATTAGGATTTGTACCTTTTAATTCTCGTACTACTTCAATACCATTAATGCCATCACCCAGGCCAATATCCATCAATACAACATCAGGGTTTAGTAGTGGTAGTTGTACCAAAGCCTCTTCACCGGTCATACATGAACCTGCTAATTTATAATCTTGAGAGCTTTGTATAATTTCTTCCAGAGCTTGCCGTATATCGTTATTGTCTTCAACAATTGCAACTGTATTCATAATTAATACAAAAGTGGTTAAAACTTATCAGTTAAACAATACCACTAACTGGTAATATAAATACTATTTTACTGGAATATATAAAAGGTATTTTTCTGAGAAAAACGGGAACGGAAATAGTTTTTCAATCTCCCAAACCATAGGCTTGCAGCCACTTTCAAAAATTTCGGTTGTTAAATCGCCACCTTTAAGGCATATTAAACCATTGGGTATTTCTTTTTCTACAATTTTATTTTTTGCAATAAGAGGTTTACTCCATCGCCAAAGGTCTTTCAATGGCGCTACAGCTCTTGAAACAACTACATCAAATTTCCTGTTTTTTATTTCTTCGGCACGTGCATGTTGGGTGCTGATATTTTTTAAGCCGATAGCAGATGAAATTTCTACAACAACTTTTAATTTTTTATTGATGCTGTCAACCAGGTGAAAATTTGTTTCAGGAAACAAAATGGCTAAGGGAATACCAGGAAATCCACCACCACAACCAAGATCCATAACCTGCATATCTTTTACAAAATTAAATTTTGCTGCAATAGCTAAAGAATGCAGTACATGATGTTCATAAAAATTATCCATGTCTTTTCTCGATATCACATTAATCTTCGCATTCCAGTTGTCATACAAATCTTTCAAAGCAGCAAATTGTGCAATTTGCTGATCGGTAAAATCACTAAAATATTCTTGTATAATGTTCATTAAAATATCTACAGTTTAATAGCAATCCAAATACTGTCTATAACTTTTTATTTGCCTAAAGAATTTATACTTTTTATTTCCAGCCTTTCCTGGGCCTTTTAAAAACCGCTGCCGCAAATATCAAGTAATAAAAAAACATCCAAATGTCTATAAATAAAAACCAGGGATACAGGGTTTGTTCATTTAGTTTTTTCATACAGGGATATAAAATAATGGCTTGCACTAAAAACCTGGCGCCAAAAACAAGCAAAGCAAATTGCCAGTTATAAAATATTAAAGATGTAGCCAGTAACGGGTAAAATAAAAAATGTGTAAATGTATATAGGCCCAGTAAAAATTTATGTAGCGGTTTATAATATTTTCCTGTGCTGTAATGCCTATTCTTTTGTCTAATCCAGCTATTCCATGTTTTAGGTGCATCGCTTAAAGTAAATGCATCTTTATCTATATTAATTTTAGTATTTTTATTAGTGGCTGCCATATTTATAAACAAGTCGTCATCGCCACTGGGTATATTATTGTGTGCCGAAAAACCTTTGTGCCTGTAAAAAATAGTTTTTTTATAACTGAGGTTACGCCCCACACCCATATAGGGTTTACCGGCTAAAGCATAAGAAAAATATTGTAGTGCTGTATGAAAGGTTTCCCAACGTATAAGTTTATTTAAAAGTCCACTTTTTTTATGTAATGCACCATAGCCTAAAACAATTTCGGTGTCATCATCATAAACTTCCTGCATTTTATCAATCCAAAATTCGCTGGCGGGTACACAATCTGCATCGGTGAGTAATACAATTTCGAATTTGGCTGTTTTTATGCCAACACTTAAAGGGAATTTTTTACCTGGTATCAGTTTGGCTTCCTGCTTTAGCTGTACAACCTGCAATTGTTTATATGTTTTTTGATATTCTTCCAGCAGGTATTTACTATCATCGTAGGAGTTATCATCAACAACAATAACTTCATGTGTAGTGCGATATTGTTGTAACAATGCACCAGGCAAATTTTTTGCTAAATTTGCGGCTTCATCTCGGGCACAAATGATAACTGATACCGGATGTGTTTGTGATGTAGCCCTGGGTTTGGCTTTATACAGAGCAAGTCTTATAAAAAAGTACAGGTAATAAAAAAGCTGTATAAGGGTTATCAGGCAAAATGTAAAAAAAACAAGTAGCCAGATTTGGGTAAAATTCATTTAACAAAAATAGCAGTAATCAGCATTAGTATTTTAAAATCTTAGCAAAGCACAAAGATTTATTTTATGGCAGCACTTCAATTTGATTTACAATACACCGATACAGCAAGTAAAGCCAGGGCAGGTTGTATAACTACTGATCATGGAGCAATTTTAACTCCCATTTTTATGCCTGTTGGAACTGTGGGCAGCGTAAAAGCTGTAACACAACAACAACTAAAATCAGAAGTTAATGCACAAATTATTTTAGGTAATACTTATCATTTGTACCTGCGGCCTGGTTTGGAAGTATTAGAAGAAGCAGGTGGCCTTCATAAATTTAACGGATGGGATAAACCAATATTGACAGACAGTGGAGGATACCAGGTTTTTTCATTAGCCGCTAATCGGAAACTAACCGAAGAAGGCGCCATGTTTCAAAGCCATATTGATGGCAGTAAACATTTATTTACACCAGAAAAGGTAATAGACATACAACGAATTATTGGCGGCGATATAATAATGGCATTTGATGAATGCCCGCCTTACCCTAGTAATTATGAGTATGCTAAAAAAAGTATGGAGCTTACACATAGATGGGCAAACAGGTGTTTTGACCGATTTAACAGTACCCCCGATAAATATGGTTATACCCAAAACCTGTTTCCAATTGTGCAGGGTAGTACCTATAAAGATTTGCGAACAGCTTCGGCAGAATTTGTAGCAGAACAAAACGCTACCGGAAATGCAATTGGAGGACTTAGTGTTGGAGAACCTATGGAAATGATGTATGAATTTACTGAACTGTGTTGCGATATTTTGCCAGTTCAAAAACCACGTTATTTAATGGGAGTAGGTACACCATGGAATATACTGGAATCAATTGCTTTAGGTGTTGATATGTTTGATTGCGTAATGCCTACCCGTAATGGCCGCAATGCAATGCTGTTTACTAGTAAAGGTGTAATTAATATTGATAACAAAAAATGGGAAAAAGATTTTTCGGTTATAGATGATACTATTAATTGTACTATGAGCAATTACTACAGCAAGGCTTATTTGCGCCATTTAATGAAATCGAAAGAATTTTTAGGATTAACCATTGCCAGTGTACATAACCTTTCATTTTACTTATGGCTGGTTAACCAGGCCAGGGAACATATTTTAGCTGGCGATTTTAATAGCTGGAAAAATGAAATGATTATAAGACTGCAGCAAAAGCTATAAATGCTTTACAACCGGTTAACAAAAAAATATTTGAACGGCACAATAATTGAAAAAAACAGTTTTGTTTTTTTATAATTATCTTTAAAACTAAATAAATCCAGTTTGTTATGAAGCAAAAATTTTTCAGCAGCCTGATTGTTTTATTTATACCGCTAATGGCTTTATGCCAAACAGGTTCGGTACAAGATGCAAATATCCCAAAAGATGCACCCGTTGATGTTTTTATGACCGATTTTAAAGGAAGGATCCTCCCTCATGAAATTGTTATCTTTCGCAGTAATTTAAACGGAAGGGAATACCAGGGACTAACTGATACTACCGGACGATTTTCCATTAGATTGCCGGCTGGAGATAAATACGAGTTATTTATACTGGGCTTTAAAGACTCTACCAGTTATATAGTTTTAGATATACCTGCAACATCTGGGAAGGCATATTATAAAGATCCTTTTAAAGTTGATATTCAGTTTATGCCATCTAAAAGTTTTGTTCTGGAAGATTGTAATTTTGAAACCGGAAAAGCCGATTTAGAGGAAGATTCTTATGCTGTAATTGACGAACTGGTTGCATTTCTTAACAGGAAAGAAGATGTAAGAATAGAGCTTGGTGGTCATACAGACAATGTAGGCTCTGCAAAAAGTAATTTGATACTTTCTGAAGCTAGGGCAAATACCGTAAGAGATTATTTAATTACAAAAGGAATAGATCCCAACCGTGTTACTGCAAAAGGCTATGGCTTTACGAAACCATTAGATACTAATAAAACAGAAGAAGGTAGAGCAACTAACAGAAGAACTGAAGTTACTATTTTAAGTAATGATGGGAATTAAATTGTAAAGTTATAACCGATTGCAACATTTATTAAATATAAAAAACCGCCTGGTGTATTAAACGAGGCGGTTTTATTTTATCAGCTAAAAAATTGCTTATTCGCTTTTTGTAGCGGTATCTTCAGCAGCGTCGCTTTCTAACTTAGCTTTTATATCTGCCAAAGCACTTAAATCACCAAGAGTAGATTTTTCAACCTTACTTTGCAGATTTTTTACTGCTTTCTTAGTTTGCTCAAATTCGGTTTTTTTCTCTTTTATCTCCGCTTGTTTTTCATCTTCAATTGCCTGTTCCCACAAACGAGCATGGCTTAAAACAATACGCTTATCGTTACGGTCAAATTCAATCACCATAAAT
>DAOLYC010000186.1:0-5233 GCA_035425605.1 Ferruginibacter sp. | reverse complement strand
GCATTAAATCCTCCGTCATGGGCAATTGGTTTTTGCCATACACGGCAATGGAAGAAGTAAATACAAAACATTTTACCGAGCCTGCATTTATGGAAGCATTAATAAGGTTGATGCTGCCAATAAGATTATTGGTATAATTAAACCTGCGTATAAAATGGCTGAGGCCTTCGGCTGCATAAGCCGCCAGGTGAAATACATATTCAAACCGGTGGCTGGCAAAAAGTTGATTTACCAAATCAACATTGGTAATACTGCCGTTTATAAAAGTTGCCGCTGTATTTACATTATCTTCAAAGCCGCCGGATAAATCGTCTAAAGCAATTACGTTGTACCCTGCATTTACCAGGTGGTCGCATACATGCGAACCTATAAAGCCTGCTGCGCCGGTAACCAATACTTTATTGTTCATGAATTAAAAATTAATCGGTTTGTTGTAAGCTATTTGGCCAATACTGTCTTTTGGACTTGTATTGAATTGCATGAGTTTTTGGTAAAGATTATTTTGCAAAGCCGGAATTTTATACAGCTTAAATTTTCTCATGCATTGATATTGCCTGAAATATTTTTCTTCGTTTGCTTTAAAAAGCTGCCAGTTTTTTTGCAACTGCAACAGTTCTTTTGTTTTGCTGAAATGATTGCTGCCTGCAGCGGCTATAAAAATATTGCAAAACATATTGCGCATGCCGGCCCGGTATTGCTGCATTAAACCCTTTTGCTGTGCCAGGTTTACCGTTTGTGCTAAAACTGCAATCCTGCTGTTTAATTTGGGCAGGGAATGAAAGGCAGTACGGGAAAGGCTAATGTCAGAAATCCTGATGAATAAGTCCGGCAGCAAATCAAAGCGCTTTTTAAAATTTAGTCCGTTTAAGTAAGCACGCAAATGCAGTTCAATATCCTGCCAAAGCAGGAGTTTTTCGTCGAACATCCCAACCCTTACAAAACTTTCTTTTTTCCATAAAAGCCCCGTTCCCTGGCAGCAAGGATTGCCGGAAAGCAGCCTGTTTACTTCATCTTCATCACTATCTATATTCCACAATAGTTTTAAATCGTCGGGTTGCTTTTTAAAAAGCAGCGATGGGAAAATAATAAAATCGGCTTCAGGATTTTGCAATGCGGCATTTACCCTTTGCTCCAGGCAAAAAGATGCCAGCAAATCATCGGTATCAATAAAAACAAGGTATTGGCCACTGCAATTTTCTGTGCCAATATTGCGGCAGGCATTGGCGCCTTTAGGCTCCCTGTTGCGTTTAAAAATTTTTACACGCTTGTCATTTGCGGCGTATTGCTGCAATATTTCCCAACTGTTGTCGGTGCTGCCGTCTTCTACAATAATCCATTCCCAATGCGGATAGGTTTGGTTAAAAATGCTTTGGGCAGTTTCATCAATAATATCTGCCCTGTTGAACGAAGGCGTGATGATGGAAACTAAAGGCAATCTATTTTCCATAACTATGAATTCATTAGTATCCAGGCATTGATAAATGGCCAATAACGATTGCTGGAACTTTGATTCCAACTCTTATTAAGACATAACTTTTCAATTTCGCTTTTCACCAAGTAACCGTTCCAAATATCAGATTCCAGGAAACTTTTTGAATTAACCGCATCTAATAAGAAAGTATTAAGAGGACCATTGAGCCACTCTATCATTGGTGCATTAATACCTATTTTATTTTTTCTTTCAACAATATTTTGAGGCAATTTATCTTTAAATGCGCTTCGTACAATGCTTTTTGAAAACCCATTACGTACTTTACTACTTCCGGGCAAACTAAAAACAAAAGAAACAATACGCCAATCTAAAAACGGCATACGTATTTCTACTCCATGCTGCATAGATGCCCTGTCCCAATTTCTTAACATAGTTGGGAGAAAATCGTAATGAAAACGTCGGTAAGAAATATTAAATGCCGTGTCGAAGTTTTTATGTGGAATGCCCTGCCAATGGTTTTTATATTCCCTGAAGAAGGGCAACATACTATTCCTACCGATTTTTTTATGTTGTATTTTCCTATAATAGGTTTTTAAAGAAGAAGGCGTTAAATTGTTATACAGTTTAGAAGCAAAACTTTTGGACCTTATTTCTGATTTTGTAGGAATATGTCGCAACAAGCCCTGGTTTTCCGAACCCATTATCTGGTACCATGTATGGGAAAGTTGTAATGCAGCTTCTTCATTCTTTTCGGTAGAAGCCCATTCATATATCATATCAGGATAACCAAATAACATTTCATCTGCACCATGCCCGTCTAATGATACTTTTATTCCATTATTTCGCATTTCTCTATAAATACTATGCACAACCGGAGGCGAAAGGAAAATAAAATCTTCCGCTTTTGTTTGGTTCACTAAATCCTGAGCAATATTTTTTTCTTCGGGATAAATATAGCAGGCATCACCTTTATAATAAGATATTACCTCATCGGCATATTCTTTTTCATCCATTGATGTACCGGGAAAAGATGCAATAAAAGCAGTTTGCCAGTTTGAAGGCAAATTGAGTAATTTTTCATGCGAAGCTGCTATTAATTTTACCGTACTATACACAGCCGAAGAATCTAATCCGCCACTTAAGGCAATACCAATAGGCACATCACTGCGTAACCTGAGTTTACAAGCATCAGTAAAAAGTTCGAAGAAATCTTTTACCTGGTTTTCATAATCATCCGAAACACTTTGTAATCTCTTTGCGGTGTTCCACCAACGCCTTTCAACCGGCTTTTCATTTAATGAGACTGAAATATAATGCCCTGGCTTTAATTTATTGATTTGTTCATAAATTGTTTCACCGATTGCTTCAAGATAAAACGGGTTTATAATGCCATGAGATACATTAGCTTTATTGAAATTTTTATTGAATCCATTTAAATACCCAAAAGCCAATGACTCTGACGCAAAGGCAAAAATTTTTCCAGGTTTATAACAATAATAAAGAGGCTTAATACCATACCTGTCCCGGCTCAGAAATAATTCTTTTTTGTTTTTATCCCAAATAGCAAAAGCCCACATTCCATTAAACCTTTCCAGGCAATTTTTTCCCCATTCTTTAAATGCTGCTAAAATAACTTCAGTATCGGTATTGGTTATAAAAACATAACCTTTAGCTTTCAACTCTTCTCTTAATTCTATAAAATTATAAATCTCCCCATTAAAAGTAATAACAAGGCTTTCATCTGTAAAACTCATAGGCTGCTTTCCGGCATCGCTTAAATCAAGGATGGAAAGCCTCCTGTGTGCAAGCCCTAAGCCTACATCATTTATTAAATAAGTGCCCGCTCCATCAGGTCCCCTGTGGAACAAACTATTATTGAATGCTTCAAGATGCGAAGCCTCAACCGGCTGCCTATTTAAATTCCATATACCTGTTATTCCACACAACTTTAAATTTTTTTATCATTAAAAGATAGATCGGATTTTATTGTCCAGTTTAATTTTGGATGAATTACTCCAATTGGTTTTGTTGGGGTAATTCCTATTTGACATTCCATTAGTTCTGTAATATTTAATCCAATAGTAATGGAGCTTATTAATTTAATTTCACCCGGTTTATCTACCGTTACTTCAATGAGATATTTCCCCGAGTTGAGAAAGTTTGCGGGAATGGTTAATGCACTGGTATAATTTCCCGCCTGTCTCTCTCCTCTTCCTGCTGCCAGTACATCGGCGGTTTCAAAAATATTAAACCCTTCAATAGTTTTTAATGCAAAAATTATTCTCAGGTTATTTACCGGTAACGGTAAATAATAATTTAATTCTATAATCACTGAGCTATCCGAAAGAAAATTATTGGACAGCTTATTATCTTCACCTTTTATTTGCAAATAGTTGAGGCTTATTTCAGGATTTACATACTTAGTACAATCAAGATACGGTGCGTCTTCGCCTGTTTCGGCCTGCATGGCAGAATAATTTGAAATGGCTTCCTGCATAGAGCCGTTGTACACTACGCCGCCGTTTTGCATAATAATACCATGCTTGCATAATGAAATAAGCGTGCCCATATTATGGCTCACAAATAAAACGGTACGGCCTTCGCTTTCGCTCACTTCGTTCATTTTGCCAATACATTTTTTTTGAAATTCCATATCGCCTACGGCAAGCACTTCATCTACAATTAAAATTTCACTTTCTAAATAAGCAGCTACTGCAAAAGCAAGGCGCACATACATACCGCTGCTGTAGCGCTTTACAGGCGTATCTATGTAGCGTTCTACACCGGCAAAATCTACAATGGCATCAAACTTGCGTTTTATTTCATTCTTTGTCATGCCTAGTATAGCGCCGTTTAAATATATATTGTCACGGCCGCTCAGCTCAGGATGAAAGCCTGTGCCTACTTCCAGCAAAGAAGCAATGCGACCTTTGGCTTTAAAATAACCTGTGGTTGGTGATGTTACCCTCGACAGTATTTTTAATAGTGTAGATTTACCTGCGCCGTTTTTGCCAATGATGCCCAATACTTCTCCCTGGCCTACATTAAAACTTACCTCTTTAAGCGCCCAAACAAATTCGCTGCCTTTTTTATCTCTAATATTTTCCTGGCCAAGTTTTAAAAACGGGTCATCTTTTCCCCTTGCCAGTTGCCACCATCGGTGCAGGTCGTTACGCAATGTACCGCTGCCTACCTGCCCAAGGCGGTAGAGTTTTGAAAGGTTGTGAATTTCTATTGCTGTTTCTGCCATATTTATACCGTATCCATAAAAGTTTTTTCCACCTTATTAAAAATTAAAGTGCCTATTAGTAAAATAATGATGGTAACGAGGGCGCTATAACCCAGGTACATCCAGTTAAACTCTCCTTTGCCCAAAAATGCATAGCGAAAGGTTTCAATAATAGCTGTAAAAGGATTGGCAACCAGTAACCACTTATATTTCTCAGAAGCCAGGCTAAGCGGGTACACAACCGGTGTGGCAAACATCATAAGTTGAATGCCAAAACCCAGCAGAAACCTCAGGTCCCGGTACTTGGTAGTAAGAGAAGAAAAAATAATGCCCAGGCCCAGCGCCAGGCCTGCCATAAGAAAAATTAAAACTGGTAAAAGCAGCATTGCATCCCAGTGCGGATGAACCGTGTTTGTAGCCAGCAAATAATACAGCCAAAAAACAAGGAAGAGCATAAACTGAATACCCAGGCGCATGAGATTGGAAACCACAATGGAAATAGGAATCACCAGCCTGGGAAAATATACTTTACCAAAAATGGCGGCATTGGCAATAAAAGTATCGGAGGTTTT
>DAOLYC010000185.1:0-5236 GCA_035425605.1 Ferruginibacter sp. | reverse complement strand
TATCCATACCTAAGGAAGCTGCTTCTTTATAAGTAACAATATCTAAATGCCCGGTAATTTTTAATTTTCTTTTATGTGCTGCATCAATAGCTGCTTTTAGCGTTGGTTTATCTACAGCCATATATGCTTTAAAAGAAGTAAAACCCTGGTCGGCCCAATAGTTTACAAAAGCGGCTGCATCGGCCGGTGTTTTATTTTCATTCATTTGCGGAAACCGTGTTGACTTTCCTTCAATGTATGGAGCAGTCAATTCCATATTGGGACCGGGGAATACACCGAGGTCAATATCTTTTTTTATCCGGAGGTCTGAGTAGGGCTCAATACTGCCACATGTTCTGATCGTAGTAGCACCGGCAGCGAGGTAAAGCCGGGGAAAGCTAAATGGTAATTGTTTTAAATGAAGATAACGGGCTTCTATGGAAGGTGCTGATATATACATATGTTCATGCAGCATCACCAAACCCGGCATAATGGCTTTGCCATTCAGATCAATGAGCTTGGCACCATTGGGTATAGCCGCTTTTGCATCATCACCCACCCAATCAATTTTACCATTGCTGATGATGACTGTTTGATGCGGTTTGGCAGCATTGCCTTTGCCATCAATCAATAAACCATTTTTGAAAACTGTAACCGGGTCATTGTATTCAATATATTTTTTTGTTTCATCGCTGAACTTTATTTGTGAAAAAGCCGGAGCTGCAAATAAGTATGCAATAAAAAGGAGTACTATTTTTTTCATGATAATGAGTTGAATGGATTACTGAAATATATGGCAGTACGTTTTTAACTTATTTTTGTACGAGTTGAATGCAGGTGTTTAACTCTCCACTGTTTTCTTTCTTTCGCTAAAACTACAGTTTCTAGCCATTGTACCGTTACTTGTTTGCCATCTTTTAATATTATTGACTGAAGCCGATAAGTAATCCATGCCGTATTCTTATCTACTGTGGTATTGATGAACTCAAAACTATTGGTACGTTTAAAATTGGCTGACTGATTCAATGTAATGGCCTTTAGGATCAGTGTATCCATATTCCATACCTGTCCATATTCGTACAGTGTAATATCCGCTGTGCTATGGGCTTTCAGGCTGACAGAGTCCCGGTTTGATAAAGCATCAAAAAATTTTATTATAGTTTGCTGCACAGCCTGCTGGTTTTTGGTTGTTGGTTGCTGAGCCTGTAACAATGCTATGCATAAAATGGCGGGGAGAAGGATTGATAGTTTTTTCATAAATACTTTTTTACTTATGCTGATTGTTTTTTATCGTTTATCAACCAATATAGATGGAACAACAATAATGGAACCAGCCACACAAATACATCTGAAGCCAGATATGCTGTTGATTTATTTGGAAATAAATAATAGAATACATCCATAGCGTAAGCATCAATTACTCTTACAGTAACAAAATAAGCCGCACAGATAAAACTGCTGATCATCATTCGTTGATGTAATATTATTTTTCGTTGCTTAATAAAATAAAAGGCAAGTACGACAAACAACAGCCATAAACTGGTTACTATAAATTGGGAGGGCATACAGGCAACACAACTCGTTCTGGGTAACATAACATACAAGGTGGTAATACAGAGAAACGATGCAAGTATATAGAGCTTGCCTGTTTTACGATGAAAAGAAATGTATTTGTTGCGTATGGCAGGTGTGAATTGTAATATAGCGGTGCAATAAACAATGATGCCGGCCAAAATATGCAACGCAAAGATGCTGTTGTCAAATGTAGATTTGCTTCCCCAATGTTCTAAAGTATCGTTGGTGAGGTACTTGTATTTAGGTATCAACATAAAGAGAAAGAGGCCAAAGAAGGCAAGCCAAAAAATAGCAATGGAAATTTTCTTTAGCATGTTTATTTTTTATTCATTTCTGCATAATCAAATACCAAATTGCAAAAAGTAATTACGCCTAATTTGAAGGAAGCATCATCAATTATGAATTCAGGCGTATGATGCGGGGGAGCTGTTTTGGCGTCTTTGCCTTTGGGCATACCACCCAAACGAAAGAATAAGCCAGGTACTTTTTGGGCATAAAATGAAAAATCTTCTGCACCGGTATTTGCAGGAACTAAGAATACATTTCCCACTCCGGCTGATTTTTGTAAAGTAGGTAACATGAGATTTGTGAGTTCGATATTATTAAACGTAACAGGATATTTAACTCCGTAAGGAAGTTCTACTAGTGCTGTTGCGCCAGCTGCTTCGGCTGTCTTTTCTGCAATTTGTTTAATACGGCTATAAATCAAAGTTTCATCTTCATTGGTGAAGCCCTTACATCACCAAGCATCTCTACTTGTGCCGGAATTATATTAGAGCGGTTGCCGCCATTTATCGCACCAACCGTTACCACCGCCGCATTATCAGTAATTTTTACATTTCTGCTTACAATTTGTTGAAGGCTGACAACAATTTGCGAAGCAACAAGAATCGGGTCAACAGAAAACCAGGGTTTAGACCCATGACTGGGCTTGCCTTTAACCGTAATTTTAAAATCACCAACACCTGCTAACGTTCCACCCGGGCGATAGGTAAGATTACCAACCTCCACCTGTGAATCCATGTGCAATCCAAAAATCACATCCACTTTGGGGTTTTCCAATACACCTTCTTTCACCATCAAATAGGCTCCACCTTCTTCACCTATTGGGGCTCCTTCTTCTGCTGGTTGAAAAATAAATTTCACCGTTCCTTTCAGGTCTTTTTTCATACCTGCTAATACTTCGGCAACACCCATTAATACGGCCACATGCCCATCATGACCGCAAGCATGCATCACACTTGTTTCTTTGCCATTATACATGGTTTTTACTTTGGAGGCAAAGGGCAAGCCATTCGTTTCCTCTACGGGTAAGGCATCCATGTCGGCTCTTAAGGCGATAACAGGTCCCGGTTTATCGCCTTTTAAAATACCCACCACTCCTGTAATGCCCACTTTTGTTTGTACTTCAATACCCAGCGATTGCAAATGTTTGGTAATGAGTTCGGCAGTACGAAACTCCCTGTTTCCTAATTCGGGGTTTTGATGGATATCGTGGCGCCATGCAATTACTTTCTGCTCTATTTTATCTCCACTTTTAGCGATTAGTTCGCTGTAATTGCTTTTTTGGGCAGATGCTAGTTGGAAACCAAATAGCAAAACGATTATGATTGATTTTTTCATTTTAATTTACTTTCAATTATTTATAAATTTTGTTGAATGCAATACATTTATTTTCTATAGCTTTTTTCTAATATCAAAATACCTGTTTCCATTTCTGGTGAAGATGGTTTGATGTTGTCTTGTTGCATCTGATTGATTTTAGTGTCCGTTCTTTAAAGCCTGCCAGCTTGGTTTTTTAAATACTTCTGCTCCAGGTCTTCCACTTGCTCCAAATGATTCTTCACCTGGATAAATTTTAATAACAGCATGGCCAAAATGACAACTGAAGAAAACACAACAAAAATTGTTTGCCAGCCGAAATGGTTACGAAGTAATCCTAAAAATGCAGCACCTGCTGCTAATGCACCATTAAAAACCGTCATGCAAAAGGTGAACTGCAAGGCCGAAATTCTTTTCCAGCACATTTGCATAGCTAATGCCAGCACACCAATATTGAGCAGCACGATACATATATTGATGCAGGCAATAAAAGTGATAACAAACGATTTGTTTTGCCAAAAGGCATTAGAAAAGGCCATAATACCGACCAATATGGCTGTAACTAAAAGTATACTCTGTAGCATGCGAACAATACCAAACCGGTAAATAATAATTCCTCCGGTTACCATTCCAACAAGTCCTCCAATCAAGTAGGTAGTAGAATAAGTTTTTGAATAAAAAATATTATCCCACCCAAGACTTTTAATGGTAAAAATGGGAAGCAACGTTCTCATGTAATGGATGGCAGCCATTATTATAAAAGTGATGATGACCAGTAACCACATATTACGTAATGAAAGCACCTGTTTGAAAGATTTGAACAGTTTACCCCAGCTATCAATTGCCATTAGTGCTGCATCAGGTGAAGTAGCACCGGCACTCCAGGGCAATAATTTTTCACCCTTTCTTTCTCTTAATAGTAAGGGTACAAGCATAAATAGCAGAATTGACATAGCCAGCAATGAAACGGCAAATGAAAAGCCATAGCTGTTAATGAGCCAACTTCCCAGTCCCAATGATAAAGAAGTGCCCACAATTTTGGATCCCCACATCAAACTGTTGGCTTTGCCTTGTTGTTCAATCGGTACAATATCTATCACTAAGCTATCGGTAGCAATATCCTGGAACATGATAAAAATGTGAACACTTACTGCCACGGTGGTAAGTAATGCAACATTGTTTAAAGGGTCGGGCACAAATGATAGTGCCAGTAAGCTGCACATAATACCAAACTGACCAAACAGCATCCACGGTCTTCTTCGCCCCATGGGCAAAAAAGTAAATCGTTCCATGAAAGGGGCTAATAAAATTTTAAGACTGAACGGAATCATGATAACAGCGCTGTAACCGGCAATTTCTCCGGCACTCTTGCCATTCATCGCCATCCAGGCTGGTATGGCGAACATCGTTATGCCTTCCGGGATGCCTTGCGAAAAATACAAAACAATAAAAGTGGCATAACGCAAAACAGGATGCTCTGCCAGGGGAGGCAGTGTAGTTGTTTTTTTGGATGAAACAGCTTCTGTTGAATTCATTTGTTTTGGTTTAACGAAATGCAGCTTTTAAGAATGTTGTAAATACATTATTTGTTTATCGCTAAGCTTTCTGTCTCACAATCCTCTACAATACAATTGAGCGGTGAAAATTATTTTATTTCAATCAGCACCATATTTATTGCTGCATCTGCCGTTGCAGAAAAGTAAAATGCAGCGGCTGGTTTTATGTATACATATTTTCCTGCTTTTAATTGCGAAAGTTCTTTACCTTTTTTGTTATGAAGGGTTACATCGGTGCCTGCTACCAATTCTGCTATCATCGGCCCCCGGCCCTTAATGACTTGCTTATTGAATAATTCTGCTGTCAAACGGTAAGCGATTATTTTTTCATTTTCAAATAATACATTGAAAGGGAGCGGTTGTAATATTTTGGCTGCCTTGTAAGCTGAAAGCAATTCAACATCGGTTACGTGAAATGGAACTGTATCACAATTACTCACCCTATGCACCAGCGTATCATTAACAAATGACCTGTACCAGGCATAACCTTCAGTATACTTAGCTGTTACCCATTCCTTACCCTT
>DAOLYC010000184.1:0-5243 GCA_035425605.1 Ferruginibacter sp. | reverse complement strand
CCAGCAACTTCATGATTTCTCAAAAAAAATATTTTTAAAAATTGGTTGCAACGATAGCGATGCAGAAACAGCAGCCAACTCATTACTCTCGGCAGATCTTCGTGGCGTTGACAGCCATGGTGTAGCCCGGCTCAGCGGCTACATACGCCTGTGGGAAGCAGAACGAGTGAATGCAAAACCTACTTTAAAAATTGTTCATGAAACACTTTCAACGGCAGTTGTTGATGGAGACAGGGGATTGGGTTTGGTAGTAGCGCCTTTTGCCATGCAGGTGGCTATTAATAAAGCCAAAAATGCAGGCACCGGTTGGGTAAGTGTAAAAAACAGTAATCATTTTGGTATTGCAGGGCATCATGCCATGATGGCTTTGCAACATGATATGATTGGTATTGCCATGACCAATGCTTCTGCTTTAGTAGCGCCAACATTTGCTGCTGAACGTATGTTAGGTACCAACCCCATTGCTGTTGCCATACCTGCTGGCAACGAACCAGCATTTGTTGCAGATTTTGCAACAACAACTGCTGCAAATGGCAAGTTAGAAATACTGCAAAGAAAAAACCTGGCAGCGCCTGCCGGATGGATACAGGATAAAAACGGCGAACCATCTACCGATGCCGGCGAAATAAAAAAAGCTGGTATGCTTTTACCGCTTGGCGGCGATAAGGAACATGGCAGCCACAAAGGTTATTCACTGGGAGCAATAGTAGATATTTTTTCTGCCATTTTAAGCGGCGCCAATTATGGGCCTTGGGTACCGCCTTTTCCTGCGTATATTCCTATGCCGCAAAATATGCCCGGCGAAGGCATCGGCCATTTTTTTGGCGTAATGCGAATTGATGCATTTAGAAAACCTGATGAATTTAAAGAACATATAGATAAATGGATAAAACGTTTCAGAAGTGCCAAAACAATTCCAGGGCATGAAAAAGTTATCATCCCCGGAGATCCTGAGCGTGAAATGGAGATTGAAAGAATGAAAAATGGCATTCCTTTATTGCCTGCTGTGGTGGAGGATTTGAAAACATTAAGCAATAGGTTTGAAGTAGCCTTTTAGAACTTATCTTTGCAACCCAGTCTTGATACAGGTAAATCAAATATTTTTTTATTGTTATGAAAGTAATGAAGTTTGGCGGCACCAGCGTGGGTAAGCCGCAACGAATGCATCAAGTTGCAAATTTGATAACAAGGGATGATGAAAGCAAGATTGTAGTGCTTTCGGCGTTGAGTGGTACAACCAATGCTTTGGTTGAAATTAGTGAATTGCTTTTAAAAAATGAAAGAACAACTGCCAAAGCACAAATTGATTCTTTACATGCACATTACAAAAATTTTGTACTGGAATTATTACAAGAAACAGCATCCAGGGATAAAGCCAATGATGTTTTAAATGAGCATTTCGAATTCCTCACTATCATTTTAAAAATTTCATTTAGCCAGTCGTTAAATAAAGATATATTGGCGCAGGGCGAATTGTTAAGTACCAAGTTGTTCAGCATTTACCTGGATGAACAAAAAATTAATCATGTATTATTACCGGCGCTCGATTTTATGAGTATCGACAGTCATGATGAGCCACAGGTAGGAACCATTAAAGTTAAACTTGCCCAGCTACTAAATAAATATAAAGACATCAATATTTTTATCACCCAGGGATACATCAGCCGCAATGCCAAAGGCGAAGTTGACAATTTAAAAAGGGGAGGAAGTGATTACAGTGCTTCACTTATTGCTGCAGCCATCAA
This sequence comes from Ferruginibacter sp., assembly GCA_035425605.1. GTDB lineage: Bacteria > Bacteroidota > Bacteroidia > Chitinophagales > Chitinophagaceae > Ferruginibacter. The sequence goes on along the minus strand of DAOLYC010000184.1, from coordinate 3,498 downwards.
TGCAAGTGTTTGCGAAATATGGACAGATATTGATGGGATGCACAACAACGATCCACGAGTGGTTGAAAAAACAAAAGCCATTGAACAATTAAGTTTTGATGAAGCTGCCGAGCTGGCTTATTTTGGAGCAAAAATTTTGCATCCGGCTAGTATATGGCCTGCACAGTTTTATAATGTACCAGTGCGTTTGCTAAATACTTTGCAACCAGATGCCAATGGTACTTTAATTACAGAAAAGGCCGGTAGTGTTGGCGAAAAAGCGGTGGCTGCCAAAGATGGTATTACCGCCATCAGAATTAAAAGCAGTCGTATGCTTTTGGCTTATGGGTTTTTACGTAAAGTGTTTGAAGTATTTGAAAAATACCGCACTTCCATTGATATGATTACTACATCTGAAGTAGCGGTTTCTGTTACAATTGATGATGACGTACATCTTCCTGAAATATCGAAAGAGCTTGAGGCTTTTGGTACCGTTGAGGTAGATACCAACCAGACCATTATTTCGATTGTTGGAAACGAAATTGCAGAAACTAAAGATGTGATGAAAAAAATATTTGATGCTTTGGAACCCATACCGGTACGCATGGTTAGCTATGGTGGTAGCAGGCATAATGTATCATTGTTAATTTCCAGAGCCGATAAAGAAATTACTTTACAGTTGCTAAACAAAGGGCTTTTTGGATTATAAATAAACTTAAAATTGAAGTTTGCTAATTTTATCTGCGGTTTGCATATAAGCAGGTAATGCTGCAGAGCCATACCAGTTATACATTTCAAAAGCCAGTAACTTTTCTTTTATAGCAGGGTCTTTATCCAATAGTTTTTCAGCCTCTTCAAAATTTTTAACATCCAAAATAAAAATTCCCCGATAAGTTTTTTCGTTTTTTGCAAAAGGGCCAGCTACTACCAATTTATTAATACTAACCATGTGGTTAATATTATTCATGTGGCCGGCAAATAAACTATCTATTAAAACCTTATCTGTAGTGGTATTGATGCCTGTTTTTAAAACAACAAGTACATACATTTTCATGCCATATTCATCAGCAGCAAATTTTTTGGCTAGCGTTGAATCGTAATTAGGATTAACCTTTTGTGCATTTAAAGCAATGCCGCAAACTATAAATAAAATGCAAAAATATTATTTCACTTTTGGCTATTAAATTTCTGCACTTAAATCGCAATACCAAGTTTCTTATAAATAAAACTCATTAACCAGGCAGGGCCAATCATTAAAAACTGAATGTCTTTTAAAAACGAAGGTTTCTTTCCTTCCACTTTATGGCCATAAAACTGGCCTACCCAGGCTACTGTAAAAACTATTAATGAAAATAACCATAATGGTATAAAGTTGGCTACTTCAACAAGGTTGCATAACCACAGGCAAAACAAAGCAAATAATAATAAACCTATCCATAAGGTTTTTGATAAACTGATATAATAAATGGTAACCAATGCTAATACTATGATGGCAACATTTATTTTAATACCGCTAATAGCAAACGGTAGTTTTATTCCATATAATAATCCAACAATTGAAAAGAAGATAGCAGGCACACAAATCCAGTGAATGGTTTTGTTTGTAAGGTTTTGATGACTTTCTCCGTATTCACTTAGCCATTGCTGAATAGTTTTCATTATTAAAATATTTAGTTACTTAAAGATAAATAAAACAGTTAACATTTCTTTTGCAACAAAAATATAATTGCCTACGTCTTAATACTGGTTTTTCATAGAACATTGGATTTTATAACGGCCCGGATTTTTATTCGGGCTTTTTTAAAAATGAACCAACATAGTAATAAATAAAAAAAACTCCCCGTTTGGGGAGTTTAATAAACAATTTTATTTTTTTTAGATAATTAACATGGCATCTCCGTAGCTGAAGAAACGGTATTTATCTTTAATTGCTTTTTTATATGCTTCCATCATTAAATCATAACCGGCAAATGCACATGCCATAATCAATAAGCTGGTTTTAGGCAAATGAAAATTTGTAACTAATGAATCGGCAATATTAAATGAGTATGGCGGATGAATGAAATGATTGGTCCAGCCTTCGGAAGGTTTTAATAATTTTTGAGCGGTAAAAGATGATTCCATTGCCCGCATGGTGGTTGTGCCAATAGAGCAAATTCTATTACCTTGCTCTTTTGCTTTGTTTACAATATTGCAGGCTGTTTCTTCAATACGGTAATATTCAGCATCCATTTTATGTTTACTCAGGTCTTCAACTTCAATGGGCCTAAATGTTCCCAGCCCGGTATGTAAAGTAGTTTCGGCAAATTTTATTCCTTTTATTTCAAGTCGCTTAATCAGTTCCTGGCTAAAGTGCATACCGGCAGTGGGTGCAGCCACAGCGCCTTCGTGTTTGGCATAAACGGTTTGATAACGCTCTTTATCTTCTTCATCGGGCTTACGCTTGATGTATTTTGGCAAAGGTGTTTCGCCCAAAATTTCCAGCATACCTCTAAATTCAGCTTCGGTACCATCCCATAAAAAACGAATGGTTCGCCCACGGCTGGTAGTATTGTCAATAACTTCGGCAACCAGTTCATCACTTTCGCCAAAATACAATTTGTTGCCCACACGTATTTTACGTGCAGGATCCACAATTACATCCCATAATTTGTTGGCTTTATTAAGTTCTCTTAAAAGAAAAACTTCAATTTTGGCGCCGGTTTTTTCTTTACGGCCATACATACGTGCCGGAAATACCTTGGTGTTATTTACTACAAACACATCTTTGTCGTCAAAATAATCAAGAATATCTTTAAAATGTTTATTCTCTATTTGCCCGGTTTTTCGGTCTATAACCATCATTCGGCTGTCTTCTCGGCGTTTGGTTGGGTTTTGGGCAATGAGGTTTAAAGGGAGGTCGAACCTGAATTGGGATAATTTCATGTAACTGTTTAATTTTTAAAAGTGCTACATGCCTGTACTGTAATTTTACAGTGATTGAGCCCGGGTTTTTAAGGGCATATATCATGTTACGGCATGATTTAAAGTGGGCAAAGTTAGTAAATACCTGTTAGATTATAGGATTTAATCTTTTTATTTTTCCTGGTATGTTAATTTCCAATTAGCAATGAAATAAGCATTGTTTTCGCTATAAAACTATTGCCAATACATTGTATTCTTAAAAAAACACCTGTAATGGTTTTTAAAAGCTGTATGCCCGCTATGGCGTTAAGTAAGAAAAAAAATTTTTTCATAAGCGAATCAAGAAATTGTAATCAGGCTTTTACCCGGAATAGCCTGTAACATTTTTTTTGTGTATTCAGTTTTTGGATTAAAATAGATTTCATCAGCTAAGCCTTCTTCAGTAATTTTTCCCTTGTTCATCACTACTATCCTGTTGCAGATATAATGCACAACTGATAAATCGTGTGAAATAAAAATGGAAGTAAAGTCAAACTCAGCCTTTAAGTCGTTTAACAAATTAAGTACTTGTGCCTGTACGCTTACATCCAATGCCGAAACGCTTTCGTCAAAAAT
>DAOLYC010000183.1:0-5304 GCA_035425605.1 Ferruginibacter sp. | reverse complement strand
AAACATGTTTTAGAAGCCTGCCACGAAGCTTTGCAGCGGTTGCAAGTAGATTATATAGATCTTTTCTTTTGTCATCGCCCCGATAAAAACACACCTATTGAAGAAACCGTTTGGGCAATGAACCACCTTATTCAACAAGGTAAAATTATGTACTGGGGTACCAGCGAATGGAGTGGAGTGGAAATTATGGAAGCTCACAGGGTGGCTAATAAGTTACAATTGATTGGCCCAGTGATGGAACAGCCACAATACAATTTATTTGAGCGGGAGAAAATTGAAAATGAATTTTTAGAAATTTATAAAAATGTTGGGCTGGGCACCACAATCTGGAGCCCACTTGCATCTGGTATGTTATCTGGAAAATATAATGACGGAATTCCTAAAGGCAGCCGTTTTGCATTGGAAGGTTTTGACTGGTTAAAAGAAAGGTGGGTGATGGATGAAAAAGTAAAAAAAGTTAGAAAGCTAAGCGAACTGGCAACAAAATTGGGTGTAAGTACCGCATCATTAAGCATTGCCTGGTGTATTAAAAATACAAATGTTACCACTGCCATTTTGGGAGCATCAAAAAAAGCGCAATTGCTTGATAATTTAAAAGCGCTGGATGTAGTTTCTTTGCTTACACCTGATATATTAGAGAAGCTAGAAAATATAATGAAGAACAAACCTAAATTACCGGAATATTAAAATGAATATAGTTTTGTACGGAATACCTAATTGCGATTCAACCAAAAAAGCAATGCAATGGTTTAAAAATAATAAAATAGAATTTTCTTTTCATGATTATAAAAAGGAAGGGATAAGCAAGCAAAAGCTGGAAGCATGGTGTAATAAATTAGGATGGGAAACTATATTAAACAAACGGGGTACTACATGGCGTTTGTTAGCTGCAACCGAACAAAAAAAAGTAATTAACCAACAAGCTGCTATAAAAATAATGTTGGCTAATAACAGTATTATTAAAAGGCCTTTAATTGAATTTAAAAATAATTTACTTATAGGTTTTAACGAAGTAGAATATAAAAACAACTTTAAATCAAAATAAATATTAACTATTAAAAAAGACCCCAAACAAACTTTGTATGAATATTCAATATTAGTTTTGGGGCAATTAAAAACATGAAACGTAACGCAACAGCCGTGTGGAGCGGCACAGGAAAAGAAGGAAAAGGTAATTTATCTACCCAAAGCTCTACCTTAAATAATGCACAATATTCTTACAGCTCTCGTTTTGAAGATGGCGCAGGTACAAACCCAGAAGAATTAGTGGCTGCAGCCCATGCCGGTTGTTTTAGCATGAAACTGAGTTTTGTATTAGGCGCTGCAGGTTTTACTCCGGACGAAATAAAAACTAAATGCGAAATTACTTTGGCAGATGGCGCTATAACAGAATCGCACTTAACTGTTACGGCAAAAGTACCGGGTATAAATAAAGAGCAGTTTGAAACTGCAGTGGTTGATGCAAAAACCAATTGCCCCATTTCAAAATTACTTAACACCAATATTACACACGAAGCAGTTTTAGCATAAGCGTATTACAATAAAAATAATAGTCCCCGGTTTTTGCCGGGGATTTTTATTAAAAACGATTAATGAATGGCATCTGCAATGTTCACTTTTTTCTTAATGTTTCCCCTTACCATAATAACAAATGGAACACATAATAAAAACATAATGCTGAGATACATGAATACATCCATATAAGATAATACAGCAACTTGTTTGGTAATAATACCATCAAGCCCGGCATAGCTGGCTTTAACTGCTGCATCGGCAGCCATGCCTTTACTCATTAATGCTTGTTGAATGCCATGTAAGCGTTGTTGTACAGCCGGATCGCTTACCTGTAATTTTGATACCAGGTCGCTGCGGTGAACCATGTGCTGGCGTGATAAGAAGGTAGTGATAATAGCAATACCAAACGAACCACCCAATTGCCGCATCATACCAGTAAATGCAGCCCCCTGGCCAATTTCCTGCCCTTTTAATGTAGAAAGCGCAAGAGTGGTAATAGGGATGAACAACATACCCATTGCAAAACCTCTTACAATCAGCATCCAAAAAAAATCAGCTTCACCTGTATTGGGAGTTAATATTTTAAAACCCCAAAAACAAAATATGGCAAAAAGTAACATACCGGTAGCAGCTATGTACTGCTGCGGTACACCTTTTTGAAGCAATGTGCCAATCACCGGCATCATTACGGCTGTTGTTAAAGCAGATGGTATCATTAACATCCCAGCCTGCAATGCTGTCCACCCTAAAATTGATTGTACATAAAGAGGAATAATAAATGTGCTTCCATATAAACCAAATCCCAGGATAAAGGATAATATGGTACCAACCCTAAGATTACCGTTTTTTAAAACCCTTAATTCAACAATAGGTTTTCTAAAAGTTAACTCACGCCACACAAAAAAATACAAACCAAGAACTGCTACAACCGATAGTATTAAAATGGTATTATCATTAAACCAGTCATCATCCTGACCTTTTTCCAACACATATTGTAATGAACCGATGGCAAGTGCCAGCAGGCCAATACCCAACCAGTCAATATCCATTCCTTTACTTTTTTCGGCATATTTAGGGCTACGAACAAATTGTAAAGTGAGTAAAGCTGCAATAATTCCGATAGGAATATTTATATAAAAAATATACGGCCACGATGCGTTATCAATTATATATCCTCCCAATGGAGGCCCCAAGGTTGGTCCAATAATTACACCCAATCCATAAATAGCTTGTGCCATACCTCTTTTTTCGACCGGATAACTTTCTGTGATGATGGTTTGTGAAGTAACCAATAAAGCGCCTCCACCAATTCCCTGTAAAAATCTGAAAGCTACCAACTCCCAGATACTTGTAGCGTTTCCACATAAAAATGAAAAAACAGTAAATATCATTATGGAGGCGGCAAAATAATTACGGCGGCCAAACTGTTGCGATAACCAACTCGTCATTGGAACAATAATTACATTACCAATGGCATAAGCAGTAATAACCCAACCTGCTTCACTTAATGTGGCGCCCAATGTGCCTCTCATGTCATTAAGCGCTACGTTTACAATGGTAGTGTCAACAATTTCAAGTAAGGCGCAAAAGATGGCAGTAATTGTAATGATCACCCTTCTGCTGCCATATTCTACCAACGAATCCATTTGCTGCATATAAAATATTTATCCTTTTGGCTGCTTTTTAATGAATGTGAACATCAACAGTAACGTTCATGCCTGGCCGCAGTCTTCTAACCAGGCTATCGGTTGTGTTATTATTAAATTCAATTTTTACAGGAAGCCGTTGTACAACTTTTACAAAATTTCCACTTGAGTTATCCGGCGGTAATAGCGCAAACCTGGATCCGGTAGCTGGCGAAAAGGAAGATAGCGTAGCATTAAAGGGATGATGGGGGAATGCATCTGCATGTACAATCACTTTTTGACCAACTTTCATGCCTTCAAATTGAGTTTCTTTAAAGTTTGCCACCACCCAAACATCCTGGTTTATTACAATGCTGAATAAGGACTGCCCGGCCTGTATAAATTGGCCTTCCTGAACATTAATTTTTGATACCAGGCCACTTTCCTGGGCAGTAACCACAGCATAAGATAAGTTAAGTTTTGCCTCTGCCACTTCTACTTCCCGTTGTTTAATAATTGAGCTAGCAACTACTATTTGAGATGAAGTGGCATTGCTTTGAGAAGCTACAGCATTAGTTTGTTGATTCACCTGGTTTTTTTGTTGCTGTAATATCTGCACTTGCTTTTCTGCAGTATGCTTTGCAGCAGCAGCCACTTCAAATTGCTGCTGTGTAATAGAATGGTCTTTTATAAGATTGGCATATCGCTCATAATCTTGTGTAGCCCGTTGTAAATTTATTTTGGCTGCTTCTATTTGTGCATCAATGGTTGATACACCGGCATGTGTACTTGCAATATTGGCTTTTGATGCAATGGTGGTGGCCTCTGCAGCACCTAAATTACTTTTTGCAGTTGCCAACGCTGCTTCTGCCTGTTGCACTTTTAAAACAAGGTCCCGTTCATCAAGCAATAAAAGCGTATCGCCTTTTTTTACCATCTGGTTATCTTTTACACGTACTGCTTTTACATAACCTGCCACACGTGGTATTACCGGACTTATGTTTGCTTCAATCTGTGCATCATCTGTTTCTTCATGATGCTTACCATGCTGGTATTTACTTATTCCAAACCAACTGCCTCCAATAACAAGTAATGCCAATACAATAATGAAAAATTTGTTTTTTTTCTTTTTAGGCTCTTCACTTGTTTTTTCAATACTAACAGCCTCTTTTGTGTTCTCATCCATAAACGGGTCTTTGTTTTTAATTAATATTTTAATGTTCCTGTTATCTGTAATAGTTTGTTATAAGCTACAAACGAATCGGCCTTTGCATTGGTAACGCTTAATCTTGATTGAAGCAAGGCAACATCAGCATCTAATAATTCTGTGGTAGTTGCTAATGAATTATCGAATTTGTTTTTGGTAATGCGATAATTTTCTGTTGCCTGTTGTACCGCCTTTTCATACACTTCAATTTTCTTTTTACTAACCTCATAAGACAAGTATGCCTGGTTTACCTGTAGTCTTATATTATCTGTAAGCATATTTTGGGCTGCTGATATTTGTGTAATACCTGCCGCAGCTTGTTGAACTCTTGATTTGTTTTTCCAAAGCGAAGCGATATTGTATTTTACACCTACACCAATATTTACTGCATTATAAACGGTTAAAAAATTAGGAATATCGGCTGCTATATATCCTCCCGTTAATGCAAGTGATGGATATTTATCAGCCTTTATGGATTTGAGATTTATATCTGCTGATTTTTTTCTGAAAGAAATGGCGCTTATGTCTTTCCTGTTTTGTACAGCATCCTGTTCATATTCGTCAACTGTTTTGGTTGTTGTTGGCAATGACAATCCACTTTTATCTGGTATTAAGATAGTTTGCTCGGGCAATCCCATCATAATGTTCATGTTTACACAAGCAATCTTATAATTGCTTTCTGCATCCAGCAAAACCAGTTCAATATTGGAAGATTGTAATTCTGCTTTTAGCAAATCATTTCTTGCCAGCAAACCATTTTTTTCCAGGTTAGATAAATCTTTAACCCTTTGCTGCGATTGATTAAGATTTTCCTTCACCAGCTCAATAGCCTGGTTTGCTTTGTATAGGTTTATACAAGCATTGATGATATTGAAAGTAATTGTTTCACGGTCGTTTTCTGCATCAAGCTTTTCTGCTTGTTCTAAAAATTGTGCCGATTTTATACCATAATTTATT
>DAOLYC010000182.1:0-5313 GCA_035425605.1 Ferruginibacter sp. | reverse complement strand
TTTTTTAAACTCAGCCATACCTGGTTAGGGTTTACAGGCTTTATTAAATAATCGCTTATTTGAGAACCGATGGCTTCATCCATAATATTCTCCGCTTCATTTTTAGTTATCAGTACTACTGGTAAATTAGTTTTCAATTCTTTTATTTGCTGTAATGTTTGCAAACCAGTTATACCTGGCATAGTTTCATCAAGCAATACCACATCTACAATATTTTCTTTTACGTATTCTACTGCATCAAAACCGTTGGTTTTGGTTTGCACTTCATATCCTTTATTTTCCAGGAACATTACTTGCGATGTAAGACTGTCTATTTCATCATCAACCCAAAGAATTTTTGCTATGCTCATGTAAAAGGTTTAAAGTTTAAATTTTAAGATTTTGGGGCCGACAGATAATTAATATTCTTTCTTATGGTTTTCCCTTTTAAATTTTCACCAACCAAAAACAGGTAAGTGCTCAAAGGTATTATTTCTCAATGCTTACAAATTTAATTTTTTATATCATTGATACTTTGCTTTATTTAGCTTTGTGTAACTTTTAACAGTTACTGGTTTAATTTGAAGAAAAATTACAAACTATATTTTATTAAATGCCTTTTAGAAAAATAATCAACGATCCCGTTTATGGGTTTATTACCATTGATGATGAGCTTATAAACCAGGTTATTGCTCATCCGTATTTTCAACGATTACGGCGTATTAACCAAATGGCTTTGGCAAGCCTTGTATATCCGGGTGCCGTACACAGCAGGCTACATCATGCTTTAGGCGCTTATCACCTGATGAGTATTGCCCTTAACGAATTAAAAAATAAAGGCATTGAAATTACAATCGCTGAAGAGCAGGCGGCAAAAATTGCTATTTTGCTGCACGATGCTGGGCATGGCCCTTTTAGCCACGCACTTGAATGGGTATTGGTTGAGACAAGACATCATGAGGAACTTTCTTTATTAATAATTGAAGAACTTAATAAACAGTTTAATGGTCAATTAACCCTTGCATTGGAAATTTTTACAGACAGGTATCCAAAGAAATTTTTATACAGGCTCATAAGTGGCCAGCTTGATGTGGACAGGATGGATTACTTAACAAGAGATAGTTTTTTTACCGGAGTTAATGAAGGTGTGATTGGATACGACAGGATATTAAAAATGCTAACTGTACATAATGGAGAGATGATGGTAGAAGAAAAATCTATTTACAGTATTGAAAAATTTTTAGTGGCTCGCAGGCTCATGTACTGGCAGGTTTATTTGCACAAAACAGTTTTATGTGCTGAGCAAATGCTGAAACGGATTATTTTACGGGCCAAACAAATAAAAGCACCAGCACAACAACCATTGCATAATTTTATTACTAAACCCATACAAACGGTAACACTGCAGGAATTTTGTAACCTGGATGATTATGATGTACTGGCAGCAATAAAGAGTTGGTGTAATCATGATGACATTATATTATCTATATTATGCAACGGAATTATTAACCGGCAATTACTTAAAGTAAGGTACTATGGCGAGCCTGTATCCCAAAAACTGGTTACCGAAAAAATTGCCGAAGCCTGCATCAAATTAAATATAACAGAAACCGAAGCCGCCTGGCTTGTATTTACCGGGGAAGTAAGCAGCAGCACTTATAATACCAAAGAAGAACATATAAATATCTTATTTAAAGATGGTAGTGTAAAAGACATTTCGGAGGTTGATAATGCACTAATAAACCAAAACCTTATGGGCATGGTGAAAAAATATTACATTTGTTATCTTAAAACATAGCCAATAGTAGCATGTCATAAGTTGATTATTTTAAAAAAAACTACTTTTACTTATGTTTAAATGACATACTACTTAATGATTCAATAACATGCAATTTACAGCAGCACAAATAGCCATGATGATAAACGGCAAAGTGGAAGGCAATGCCGAAACTGCTGTAGCTTCTTTTGGTAAAATTGAAGAAGCTAAAGAGGGGCAACTAACCTTTTTTGCTAATCCTAAATACGAAGAATATCTATACAGTACAGAAGCCAGCATCATCATCATCAACGAATCTCTTGAACTGAAAAAAGAAATCAATGCCACACTTATAAAAGTTGCAGATGCATACTCTGCCTTTGCAACCCTGTTAGAAAAATACCAGCAGATACAAAGACAGAAATTAACCGGCATTCAGCAACCAGCATATATTTCAGCAACAGCAAAAATTGGTGAAAATGTTTATATAGGCGCTTTTGCCTTTATAGGCGACTATGTAATTGTATCCGATGATACTAAAATTTACCCTAACACATACCTGGGTAATAATGTAACCATAGGTAAAAACTGCATTATACATCCAGGAGTAAAGATTTATCATGATTGTGTTATTGGCAACAACGTTTCTATACATGCCGGAACAGTTATTGGCAGCGATGGTTTTGGTTTTGCTCCACAAGCAGACGGTACCTTAAAAAAAGTGCCTCAAATTGGAAATGTAGTGGTAGAAGATAATGTGGAAATTGGCGCCAATGCTACCATAGACAGGGCAACCATTGGAAGTACCTTAATAAAATCGGGTGCAAAGCTGGATAATCTTTTACAGATTGCCCATAATGTAGAAGTAGGAAATAATTCGGTAATAGCTGCCCAAAGCGGTATAAGTGGCAGTACTAAAGTTGGTAATAATGTTATGATAGGTGGCCAGGTTGGTATTGTAGGCCATATTAAAATTGCCGATGGCAGCAAAATCAATGCACAAAGTGGCGTTAGTAAATCTATAAAAAATCCAAACTCGGCCGTAACCGGATCACCAGCTTTTGATTATACCGCTGCCTTGCGAAGCCAGGCTGCAAGCCGCAATTTACCCAGCCTTGAAAAAAGAGTGATAGAGCTTGAAAAGTTATTAAAAGAAATGATGGTGAAAAGCAATTCCTAAATCCCTCATGTAATTTAGTTACAAATCAAAAAAATACAGCTTAACATTTTCTTTGGCAGCTTGCCTGTAAAATAAAATATCTTTACACATTATCTTTTTTTGAACATATAAAAATCTTACCCAAGCTTAAAACTTTCTTGTTTGAAAATCTTTAAATATATCATTGCATTTTTAAGTTTACTTTTTTTTACCGGAGTATCATTTGGCCAAACCCTTACCATTTCGGGTACTGTAATTGATGGCCACACCAAAGAGCCTGTAAGCTGGGCATCGGTATATTTTGCAAGGTCTGGTATTGGACGTTCAACCGATAGCGCCGGGAAGTTTACTTTGTTAGTTCATAATTTTAAAGCTGATACTTTAAAAGTAAGTTATATTGGTTTTGAAACTTACAAGATTCCTATTAGCATTTTACAAAACAATAAAGATTTCAACATACAACTAGAAAGAGGTATGGCTAAAGATGAAGTTATTGTAAAAGCAAAATGGAATCGGGGGTTGTATTTATGGAAAAAAATAATGGCAAAAAAGAAACAATACAATCGCTACGATCAAGCCAACTTTAGTTACGAAGCATACAATAAACTGGAAGTGGATATAAAAAACTTTAATGCCAAAAAAGCAAAAAAGAATTTTCTGCTAAAAGGGTTCTCATTTATTTTTGACAATATAGACAGCACTTCGGAATCGACACCTTTTTTACCTGCTTACCTGCTTGAAAGCCTGAGCGATTATGCTTTTCAAAAAAATCCACAAAAATTTTACGAACACATAAAAGCCACCAATACCAAAGGGTTTAAAAATGAAAGCATAAGTAAATTGTTGGGAGTAATGGATCAAAATGTAAACATTTACGGCAATTTTATTAATGTGATGGACAAGGATTTTATAAGTCCTTTTAATGATAATGCAGATAACTATTACATTTTTACCGTACCCGATACACAGGTTGTAAATGGTAATAAAATATACCATTTTGTATTTAACTCAAAAAGGCCCGGTCAAAACACTTTTAATGGCGATGCATGGGTAAAAGAAAAAACTTACCAGATAACCAAGGCAAACCTTTACCTGGGTAAAGATGCCAATATTAATTTTATTGACCGCATAAGTGTTTTCCAGGAATATATCCCAATAAATGATTCTGTAATTTTTTTACACCGGGATAAATTCTTTGCTGATTTCAGGTTGCTGGGAAAAAATTCATTAACACTTATTGGAAGAAAAACAACATCCTATAAAAACATCGTCATCAACAGCGATTCTTTAACCAAATCATTTAAAGATCAGCGTATTGAAGAAGTGGTAAAAACAGATAAAGCTGTAACCGAAAAAACTGATTCGGTATGGGCTTCTCTTAGACATGATACTTTATCAAAAAACGAAAAAGCAATTTATACCACCATTGATAAACTTTTGGAAATGCCTAAATTTCAAAGGTTGCAACGAAATTTAAAGTTTTTAGCCGGTGGCTACAGAGATGTAGGCAAATTTGAAATTGGCCCCTGGTTTAACTGGATAAGCGCTAACCAGTGGGAAGGCACTCGTTTCAGGTTTGACCTGGGTACCAATAAAAAACTGATGAAAAATGTGTACCTGCATGGATACCTTGCTTATGGCACCAGGGATAAAAAATTTAAAGGCCTGGCCGAAGCATTTTGGATTGTAAAAAGAGTACCGAAACGAATAAGGCTGCACCTTTCTTATCAAAATGATGTGGATAATGGCATAAGCCAGGTGGGGCAGGTTAGTCAGGATAATATTTTTTCGCTGGCTATACGCAAGCCCAACGTTACCCGAAAGTTCATCAACGTAAAAGATTTTAGGTTTGAAGTATTTAATGAACTGGGTAAGGGTTTTTCTACCGAATGGTTTGTATCGCACCGGCAATATTTACCCCTGCTTAATTTACCCAACATAAAAAATTTTAGTGTAAATAAAGGTACCCCACTTACCAATTTTGAAGTAGCTCTTAAACTTCGATTTGCTTATCTTGAAAAATTTATTGAAACTGATTACAACCGGTATTCGCTGGGAACAAAATACCCAATTGTAGAATTGCTGGTTGCCAAAGGTATTTCGGGAGTTTTTAATAGTGCATATAATTACAGCAAATATTCTCTGCTGGTTAAGGATATGATGAAAATTTCGCCGTATGGAGTTTTGTATTACAGAGTGTATGGTGGAAAAATAAATGGCGCCATGCCTTTCACTAACCTGGAGAATCATCCCGGTAATGATCTTTACTATTATAACCCATTTGCATTTAACCTGATGAATCGTTTTGAGTATCTAAGCGACCAATATGCCGGTGTTAATATAGAACACAATATTGGATCGGGGCTTTTTCGCTTTATACCAATAACCCGAAAATTAAAATGGCGGCAATTTTGGACCG
>DAOLYC010000181.1:0-5319 GCA_035425605.1 Ferruginibacter sp. | reverse complement strand
AGAAAGAAACCTGGTACCAGGTGGTACAATGTTATCTACTTTTACACAATCCCATTTTTTTTTGAGCAACTGCACTGTTTTATTTTGGCATGAAATCAATACCAGGCAATAAAATAATAAAATAAAAATGTAGCAATTTTTCATTTATATTCTTTTTATATCTGCACCCAGCGCTTGCAAGCGGGTATCAATATTTTGATAACCACGATCTATCTGTTCAATATTTTGAATAGTGCTTTTTCCCTGGGCACTTAATGCAGCAATTAACAGCGCTACGCCGGCACGTATATCGGGGCTACTCATGGTAATACCACGCAGTTGTTGTTCCCTTTCTAACCCAATAACAACAGCACGATGAGGATCGCAGAGAATGATTTGAGCCCCCATGTCTATCAGTTTATCTACAAAAAACAAGCGGCTTTCAAACATTTTTTGATGTATAAGTACACTGCCTCTTGCCTGTATGGCTGTTACCAATACAATACTTAACAGGTCTGGAGTAAAGCCCGGCCAGGGATGATCGTAAATGGTAAGCACTCCTCCATCCATATATTTTTTCACTTCATAAATTTCCTGAGTTGGAATATGAATATCATCTCCCAAAAAATTCATCTGTATGCCCAGTTGGTTAAACCTTTCGGGGATAACTCCTAAATGCGGTATGCCTGCATTTTTTATTGTGATTTCGCTTTGTGTCATGGCGGCAAGACCAATAAAAGATCCCACTTCAATCATATCTGGCAGCATTGTATGGTTGGTACCACCTAAATTATTTACGCCTGTAATACTTAAAAGATTACTGCCAATGCCATTTATGTTTGCACCCATGCGATTTAGCATGTGGCAAAGCTGTTGTATATAAGGCTCGCAGGCGGCATTATAAATGGTGGTTGTGCCATTTGCCAGTGAAGCCGCCATTACCAGGTTGGCTGTACCGGTTACACTTGGTTCATCAAGTAAAATACTGGCAGCTTTAAGCCCGTTTGTTGTGAGATGAAAAAATCCGTCGTTGGTATTATAGGCAAATGAAGCACCCAGCTTTTCAAATCCAGTGATATGTGTATCTAATCTGCGGCGGCCTATTTTATCGCCGCCAGGTTTTGGTATGAACGCTTTTTTAAATCTTGCCAACATAGGCCCAGCCAACATTACAGAGCCCCGTAGTTTACCGCTTTTTTTATAAAAAGCTTCGCTGTGCAGGTAATCAACATCCACATCATCGGCTTTAAAAATACAGGTATCGCTGCTTATCCTGTTTATTTTCACTTTCATTTCACCAAGCAGTTCTATCAATAAGTTTACATCAACTATATCAGGTATATTTTTAACGGTAATTTCCTGTGCACTTAAAAGTGTTGCAGAAATTATCTGTAATGCTTCATTTTTTGCACCTTGTGGTGTTATCTCTCCTGATAATTTTTTTCCACCTCTAACTTCAAATGATTGCATACTTAAATTTTTATTTTACGAATTAAATAGAATTACTTGAAATATCACAACATAAAATGAAAATACCTGACTTTTTTAAATCAGGTACTTTTACTTCAATTTAATTAAGTTGATATTAATAACGTTTTTTAAAGTTCCTGTTATTATTTCTGTTATCATTACCATTGCGGTTGCCGCCCCTGTTATCCCTGTTGCTACGGTTATCTCTGCTACCTGAATTATTATTACCTCTGCCACCAAAATTTTTGCGATAATTGTTACTGCTACGTTTGCCATAATCATCCCGGTCATCCCGGTTATCGGTACGATGCTTTACAAATGGCCGGTTATTAAATTCAAGTTCGCCATGGGTAATGGTTGATAGTTCGTTTTGAATATTATCATCATGTACCAGTTCTTTGTGCCAGTTGCTGTAAGTAAGTTTCATATAATATGCAATGGCATTGGCAAAGCCTTGCTTCTTTTCTGGATTTTCTTCTTTAAGCGCCTTATCAATTACAACTTCTATATTTTTTCCCAGGTGATTGAATTTGGGATATTTTTTTGGATAAGAAAGCTGGTCGGGTCGGGCTTTTAAGGTTTCACGGGTAGGAATCGGGTAAGGACTTTCTACATCCAGGGTAAAGTCGCTGATGAGAAAGAGATGATCCCATAATTTATGGCGGAAATCTTCAACATTTTTTAAATGAGGATTTAAAAAACCCATCAGTTCAATTACTGCATAAGCATTTTTTTGTCTTTCTTCTTTGTTTTCGATTGTTAGCAGGTATTCTACCATTTTTTGAATATGCCTGCCATATTCTCTCATGATTAAATGGTTCCTGGTAGTATTGTACTCCATGTTTTCTGTATTTAGCATAATGCAAATGTAAGTTGTTAAAATGTATGATTCTATGTAAAAAAAGCTTTGTGTATTTGCTATATTAAGTAAGCTGTTTTAAAAATTTTAGCTTTACAAATATAACTGCAACTACAGCACCCAGCCCATCGGCCAGCCAGTCGCTAAGGCTGTAGGAGCGGCCAGGTATTAAAAATTTCTGAATAAGCTCGGTACAAAAACCCCACACTATACATGCTATTGCAATAATAAAAATGTAGCGCCATTTGAGTTTTACTACAAGGTTAGATTTTATAACCGGGTACATAAACAGGAATGCCAGCACAGCAAACAAACCTACATGTATTAGCTTATCATAATTAATTTCTATGAGCCAGTTATCTACTTCAGGTAAATCGTACCCGGGAATACTGATTGCCGTAAGTGTAAGTAAAAACCAAATAATACCGGGTATAAATTTTTTAACACTAAGCCCGTTTTTTGAAACTAGGTTATTATCCATTATTCTATTGCTAACTAAGCTATGGAGGCAGTATAAGCTTCTGCGGTCATTAAATTTTCAAAATCGGCAGGGTTTTCTACTGTTAATTTCACCATCCATCCATCGCCATAAGGATCAGTATTTACCAGTTCGGGTGCTGCATCCAATTTAGGATTTGTTTCGGTAATGGTTCCTGCAATGGGTAAAAAAAGATCACTAACTGTTTTAACAGCTTCTACAGTACCAAAAATTTCTTCGGCAGCTAAAAACTTGTCTTTAGTGCTTATATCAATATATACAATATCGCCAAGTTCTCTTTGTGCAAAATCGGTTATGCCAATTGTGGCTGTATTGCCATCTATAGAAACCCATTCGTGATCTTTGGTATATCGCAGGTTTTCAGGAAAATTCATTGTATAAAATTTGATGTTAACTGATTACTATGCAAATTAAGGATTTAGCCTGATAGTTTTTTAACCTGCTTGTTATTTTATCAATTCCATATACATGTGTACATCGCCAATAGGCCTGTCGCCCGGGGCTTTAGGTACAGATGCTATTTTATCTACCACATCCAATCCGCTTTCAACCTCTCCAAATACGGTATAATTCATATCCAGGAAAGGTGTTCCTCCTAGTGTTTTATATATTTCTCTTTTTGCCGGAGAAAATTTAATACCGGTTTGCATACCAATCATATCCAAATCCTGGTCGGTCCATTTTTTTCCTTGTACAATATAAAACTGGCAACCGCTGCTAGCTTTTAAGGGATTTACCTGGTCGGATTGGCGGGCTGCAGCCAAGGCGCCTTTTTTATGAAATAAGGTTGTATCAAATTCGGCCGGAATGGTATAACCAACATCGCCGCTACCAAGTTGCTGGCCTGGCTGTGCATGTTTGCTTTCGGGGTCGCCGCCCTGAATCATAAATGCCTGGATAACCCGATGAAATAATAAGCTATCGTAAAAATGGTCTTTAACCAGCTTTATAAAATTGTCCCGGTGCAATGGCGTTTTATCGTAAAGGCGAATTATAATAACACCAGAATCGGTAGTAATTTTTACTCTTGTACCCGCTACTTTTACAAGTTTTGGCGCCTGGGCTGCAGATTTACTACTTTTGGCTGTGCCGGGTTTGGCTGTTGTTGCTTTATGTGTAACTGTTTTTTTTACAGCCGGCTTTTTAACCTGTGCCTGGATATTGGTTACAAAAAAACATAAAAATACCAGTGCCAATAAGGTTTTCAATTTGTTCATAAAATTATTAGTCTATAAAATTTTGATTTTGAAAATAGAGTAAGATATGATCTTTTAAAAAATTTTCCTGTTCAGTAAGTATAAATCCGGGTAATGGTTTTAACTGTTTAAAATGTGGCCAGCCCTCTTCATCATTTCCTTCCAATATATAATAACCGCTTTGCGAAAGTACGGTGCAAACGGCAATATGCATCAGGTCTTGTTTTTCTTCTTTGTTAAAATCCTGTTTGCCACTACCTAACTCCTGTATGCCTATTAAAAAAAGAATGCCATCCATATCGGGCTTAATGCCCAGGCGTTCTTTTAATTTAATACGGAGTTTTAACCAACGTACCTGTAAATCATCTTGCATTATTTGCATGCTGCAAATATAAATTAAATAGGTATTAATAGTTTTATATCCTACATGTAATGGTTAACATAAAAAGTTACATTACTATTTTATAGATTTTTAATTTATTGTATCATAGCAATGGCCTGAAAGCTAAATCGTATCTTTACGAAAATTTTTTATAGTACATGTTACAGATTAGTTATATCAGGCAACATACAGCATTGGTGAAAGAAAAATTAGCAGTTAAGAATTTTGCAAAACTAGCTTTAGTTGATCAATTATTGGATGCAGATGAGCAGGTTCGTAAATTAAAAACTGAAACTGAATCTTTACAAGCGGGTATCAATGCAACCAGTAAAGAAATAGGTTTATTGATGAGTAAGGGAGAAAAAAATGCTGCCGAAAATAAAAAACTTGAAGTTGCCAAAAACAAAATCGCTCTAAAAGAACTGGAGCAAAAACTGGCCGATGCAGAAAAAACATTGCAGGAGGACTTGGTTTTACTGCCAAACCTTCCACATTCATCTGTACCAAAAGGAAAAACACCCGAAGAAAATGAAACTGTAAGAGAAGCTGGCACTAAGCCTGAATTACCGGAGTGGGCTGTTCCACATTGGGACCTTATAAAAAAATACGACCTCGTTGATTTTGAAACTGGCGTAAAAATTACAGGCAGTGGGTTTCCTTTATTTAAAGGCAAAGGGGCAAAACTACAAAGAGCATTGATACAATATTTTTTAGATTATAATACAACTGCCGGCTACACAGAATATTTGCCGCCGTTGATGGTTAACGAAACTACGGCATACGGAACCGGCCAATTGCCCGATAAAGAAGGACAAATGTATCATATAACTGCCGATGCTTTTTATTTGATACCAACTGCCGAAGTACCAATTACCAATATTTACCGTGATGAAATTATAAAGGAAAATGAACTTCCATTAAAAATGACAGCCTA
>DAOLYC010000180.1:0-5347 GCA_035425605.1 Ferruginibacter sp. | reverse complement strand
CCGGTTCGCTGTCCTTTAAAATATAACCTTTGGCGCCGCATTTCAGCATGCGGATGATGGAGGTTTCGTTGTCGTACATGCTGAGGGCAAGTACATGTACTCCCGGGTGGTTTATCTTAAGCCACTGAGTGGTTTGGAAGCCGTCCATTTCGGGCATGTTGATGTCCATGAGTACAATGTCGGGGAGTTTATGCTTATCTAATTTATCCAGGAATTCTTTTCCATTGTCTGCTTCAAACAGCACGGTATTGCCAAGGCTTTCTATAAGGCTTGCAAGCCCCATACGTAGTAAGGAGTGGTCGTCAACTAGAACGATGGAAGGCATGGGTTGCTGGTTTTTGAAATACCCGATGAAAATAATGCTTTTAAATTAAAAAAGGGTGAAAACACGGTAGGATAGTTTTAACGGGATATTTATTTTTCGATATTTTAAGGAAGGCTTGGTTTTGTGGGAGAGATGTTTTAAAATTATGGAGAAATTATTTTTTAAACCTGATAAAAAATTAAATTATGGCAGAAACCCTTTCAATGCAAACAGGCTATATAATTGAATCTACAGCTGTAGCCAGCGACGAATACCCAGTAAAATTTGAAAGACAAGAAGGCGGCGATTTAAAAATAACTTGCGAGTTTTTGATTCCAGCTAATACACAGGGGTTAAAATTTAATCCAGGACCCAAGTCTGACAAACCAGCTGATTGGGAATATGGAGAGGTGGAAATGCCGCTTGTTCAAAACATAGCAATGGGAGGCAATCACAGGATCTTTCTTACAGGGATAGGTAATGAACTGAATTTAAATTTACGAATTAAAATTGCGGGTAAAAAAGTGTGGCAGATGCCCGATAAAGTATGGAATATGCAGTAAGCCAGTAACAGGGATCAATTTAACCTCCGCTATCTATTCCTCTTTTTTGCAAATAGGTTTTAATAAATGAGCGCCAGTTAATTGTACTGTCAAATTCTGAACTGTAATTTGCTGCAGTATAAAACCGGTGTATCAAGCTGTTTATACTATTGTAGTTTCTTGGAAAATAAATGCATAAACCGGAAGAAGTGGTTTGTGTTGGATAATATGCTCCATTTTGATTAAAGGTTTTTTTGCCTACGTATTTAAACACATTGTTGTTATCGAGCAGGTCTATTCGGTCCCTTATACTTTTAAGTTCTTCGATCTTCAGCATATGACGGGTTGACAATAACTGGTAAAGATCGATCATTGAGTTGCCGGTGTTGGTATTGAATTCAAATGGAAAGCAAAGCCTCAATGAGTCGTCAAGTTTTTCATCAAAATCATCACCAGGACCATCTTCCTTCTCATTAATCTTGCGGGTAAATACCTCTGCCAAATCTTTTAAGATTGTGATATAGGCGTTATAACTATCGCCCAATTTAAGAGCAAGTACAACATACAGATCCAAAAAATCGGTTTCGGTAGCGCTGCGGCCTTCCATATTGGCAAAACCTTCAATTATTTTTTTGGCAATACTGTCGTTGGTATCGCGGTCATCAGCATTTTTTATAATTTTTATTATCTGCCTCATATTCAAGCCGGGATTTGTTACTCCTGTTTGCGGGGCAATCAGGTAATCGGTAACGGTTTGAAGTGCAAATTGTGAATATACATTTTGCATAACACAATTGTTAAGCACGATAAAATCCACTTTTTTAAAACTATTCCTGATAGCATAAGCGAGATCCTCGTTACTGATGATCTTAAAAGAATCTTCCGGTTGAACTCCCGGAGGATTTAACGGACTAGCAACTGCGGGATTGATTTCCGCAACAGGAGAGGCTGTATTAGCCTTAATGATCTCTTGAAATAAAGAGTCTGGCTGATCAAATAAGGTCAAAAGCTTTTCTGTTTCTGTAAATCTTAACTTATGCTCATATTTTTTAAATTCTTTGTTGGTTTTTTTGTGCTCAAGGTCATAAAATAGATTTGGCAAAACCGCCTCATTAAAAGTTTGTATACTTCTTCCCGGTACTCTATAGTAATGGGAGACGATGGTATCTGGATCATAAGTAAAAATTCCAAAAACAGATCCATGCCCATAAGTAAAGATCATTACCTTATCACTTGGGTATTTTTTTTTAAGCTCATTGAATAGCCCGGTCAGTTTTTCTCGGTTTTGCATTTCAAATCCATTAGTAAAACTGAGTTGCATGATATCTTTATCTAGGCTAAACCATTCATTTTTTAAGGTGTTAACGTATATCGTATACCTGGCCGGGATATATCTTTTATCAAACACGGTATTTACCAGCACAATCTTTATTTCCTCACCAGGATGTGCATGACGTAAATCTTTCATTACGATCTTGTAAAAAAAATCATTGTCGTTATTCTCTTCCTCTTGTTCATTATTATCCTTAGTTTTAGGTGTCACTTCTGTATGAACTAAAAAAAGAGCCAGCCATTTATGATCTGTCATAAAATTGTTTTAGGGTTAATAAGTTTTATTATTTGTAGTTCAGTGATAGCTCAAACGGTTTCTTACAAGACCGTAGTTGATTTAAATAGTGAGGAATCTATTTATGAAGCCAATATAAGAAAAATAATTCAGGATAAATATAAGTACAAATGGGTTGCTACGCAGGAAAGTGCCATACGATTTGATGGTAAATTATTAAATCGTTTTTCTCATTCCCCAAACCAGGTAAAATATAAACTTTCAGGGGTAGATGTTTGGGATATTGAAGAAGATACGCTTAAGGATGAGATATTTATTCTTACTTCCTATGGAGATATTGATGTTTTAAATACAGCTTCAGCCAGTATCAAATATCGTATTACAAGGCCTGCCAACCAGGAAAATAACTGGTTTATGGATATGATCCTTGTTGAAAATAATATCTGGATAAACAGCTTTAAAGGGCTTTTTGTCTATAAGAAAAACGAAAAGAAATTTACTGAAGTTTTGGATTATAGTAAGGAAGGAAGTGGAAGTGTGATCTCTAAAAAAATATTTCTCGATCAAAATAAAAATATCTGGGCGGTTGATAAAACAGGCAACTTATACGTTTACAATTCGCAGGATCTAAAACAGGTTAATGTTACCATCAATGGAAACAACCCGGTTTTGCTGTATCCAGAATTGGTTATCAACGATATAATTCAGTTTTCCAACTCACAAACATTGATCGCTACTAATTCGGGCCTGTTCAGTTTCAAGTTTGATAATAAGTATAATATTGAAATCAGGCAGAATCCGTTTAGTGATAACATCCTGCATGATCAATCTGTAGAGAGTCTTTGTTTACACAACCACACCTTATTTATTGCCGGCACTACAATCTTTGTTTATGATACACTGTTAAAGAAAGTGACAGAGTTGCGGGACAGGAATGCATTTTCGAGCAAAAATCTATTCCAATCTGTACAGGTGCTTTATTATGATATCAGCAATATGCTTTGGGTTGGAAGCAGGGATGGCATTAGCTATTTTAACGCAGGTGTTACAGGGCTTAAAAGTTTTTATAAAGACCCTGAAAGCAATTTCGTATTGGAACATGTCTTTTATGTTTTTCCAGCAAATGACGGCCTTTACTATGCCTCTACCATGAATGGGTTATACAGTGTGTCTGATGATGGCAAAATTAAAACAGTAAAAAAAGATGGCTGGTTTAATTACCAGTTTTCAATTGACGGTAATAACAGCATTGTAAGCGAAAGAAACCGGTTGTTTGTTATGAAGGGTGGTAAACTTTATAATATTGAAGATGTTTACCCCGAATTTAGGAACTACAGTAAATTCTCTTTAAATAGTCATATTGTTTGCGGGGATTCAATGATTATAATGGGGACTGAAAATTTCAAGGGGGTTCTGGCCTGGAATTTAAAGAAGAAAGAGGTTATAAATATGCTTGCAGATACTCAGGGTTCGGGCATGTTGTCAAATGTTGTAAATGCAGTGCATAAGACTCATGAGGACTTTGCTGTTGTGCTGAGCGATAAATCATTGACAAAAATCAACCTTAAAAACCTCCGGGGTAAGAATTATATCATTACTGATATTGGCAGTAATGAGGCGATTGGAACTTTGTTTGACATCCTGTACTCAAAAGGCAATTACTGGATTGCGGCATATGGAACAGGGATAATTAAAACGGATGAACATTTTAAAATTAAAAAAATTTATACAACCGCAGATGGGCTTAGTAATAATGGAGTTTACAAGATTTTCCAGGTATACGACAGCCTTATTTATATTACTACAAATAATGGCTTAAATATATTTAATATCAAGACTGAAAAATTTAATAAATACAGTATTTTTAACGGATTACATTCAAACACATTTGAAGAGGCTTGTGGCGTTATGCTAAATACTGATATTTTAGCGGGCGGTGTAAAAGGGTTTACAAAAATAGCTACAGATAAGATCAGGGCAAACACTGCCGCGCCTGCAGTTTTTATCTCGAAATTGATTTGTGAATACCCCCAGGGAGTTGTTGATAGTATTGATATAATGTCTCACAAATTCATCATTAATAATGATATTCTGCAAACGTCAATATATTTCTCCGGAATTAATTGGAGTAACCCGGAACATACCACTTACACATACCGGATACTTGAACAGGGCAAAGAATGGATAAACCTCAACACACAAAATTTTGTTACTCTTATTGGTCTTTTACCCGGCACCTATCACCTGGAGGTAAAAGCTGCCAACGAAGATGGAATCTGGAGTGAGCCCAAAGAATTGATATTGGTGTTTCTCCCCAAATGGTACCAAACCTGGTGGTTTAAACTATTGGTTTTTTTAGCTACTGCCGGTATCATCTATGCTTTTTACCGCTACCGTATACAACAAATAAAAAAGCAGCATCAAATTAGAAAGAACATTGCCACAGATCTGCATGACGACCTGGGCAGCACCCTTAACAGTGTAAAAGTATTCACCAACCTTGCTATAAGTGGAGTAAAGCAGGAAGAAAGCCTGCAACAGGTTAAAGATAATTTAACCGAAGCCACTATGAGCCTGAGGGACATGATCTGGGTGCTGGATGATTCCCTGGATACGGTAGATGAATTAATAACAAGGCTTAAGCAATTTGCTATACCTGTGGCAGGCGCAAGTAATATCGAAGCCATTATAAAAGCTGATAGCGAAGTAAACAACCGTAAGCTTATCAAGGAAGAAAAACGCAACCTGTTTTTGATTTGCAAGGAAGCAATTAACAACAGCATCAAATATTCCGGTGCAACCCAGATACATGTTACCATAGCTGCCAGCGGTAAAAAAATACAGATAGTTGTGGCAGATAATGGCAAAGGCTTTAATGTAGATGAAGTGAAGAAAGGGTACGGGCTAAAAAATATGCAGTATAGGGCGGGGCAG
>DAOLYC010000179.1:0-5369 GCA_035425605.1 Ferruginibacter sp. | reverse complement strand
CAAAGACTTTCTTTTTTTAACCTTGTGCCATTGCAGGTATTGCAGGTTGCCAATACCATAAATTTTTCTACCCAGCTTCTTAGCATTTCGGAACTGTTGCTTGATGAAAACCAACGTTTAAGCATGGGTATAATTCCTTCGTAGCTGCCGGTGTATAAATTAGGAATGGTTTCATCGCTCAAATCAAGTTCCAGGTTGGAGTTAATATTCTTATCGCCGTATAAAAGTAAATTAAGTTGGTCTGCAGTAAGATCTTTTACAGGTTTATTTAAATTGATCTTGTTTTTTTTTGCAAAATCTTCAACCTGTTTAAAAACACTTGCGTCTCTCTCTTCACCCAGGGGAACAATGGCGCCTTCCGTAACACTAATAGTATTATCGGGTAACACAACATCCATATCAATCGTATAAACATTACCAAGGCCTCTGCAAGTTGGACATGCACCATAGGGCGAGTTAAAAGAAAATGCATTGGGCGAAGGTTCTTCGTAGCTGATACCTGTATCTTCACACATCAATTGTTTACTATATTGAATTATATTATCTGCATCATGTATCAGTAAAAACATCAGTTCTTTTCCAAGCAATAAAGTTTTTTGAACACTCTGGCTCAAACGAACCCTCATGTCATCTGCAACAGCAAGCCTGTCAACCACTACTTCAATATCATGAATTTTGTACCGGTCAACCTGCATTTTTGGTTTTAAATCCATCACTTCACCATCAACCCTTACTTTTAAATATCCTTTTTTACGGATGTCTTCAAACAGTTCCCTGTAATGCCCTTTTCTTCCTCTAACCAACGGAGCCAGTAATGTAATTTTTTTACCTTCATACTTTTCATAAATATTCATCACAATTTCTTCTTCACTAAACTTCACCATCTTTTTGCCGGTATTATAACTGTATGCCTCTGCTACCCTGGCATACAGCAACCTGAGAAAGTCGTAGATTTCAGTAACAGTGCCCACTGTACTTCTGGGATTTTTATTGGTGGTTTTTTGTTCAATAGAAATTACAGGAGAAAGCCCGGTAATCTTATCTACATCTGGCCGTTCCATATCGCCAATAAACTGCCTGGCATAAGCGCTAAAACTTTCCATATAACGCCGCTGCCCTTCATTGTAAATGGTATCAAAAGCCAGCGATGATTTTCCGCTGCCACTTACGCCTGTAAAAACTACCAGTTTATTTTTAGGTATTTTAATATCAATATCCTTTAGGTTGTGTTCCCTGGCGCCAATTACTTCAATAAAATCATTTTGAATAGGTTCTTCTGCAGAAGCCTGCTTTATTTTAGACATGTGTACTTACTTGCGATAAAGATACAAACAAAATAAATGAGCCTGAAGGTTGCATCGGGAAATTTGAAAAACAAAAGTTGATTACATTTACCAAGGCTAAATTAATAATTAATGTCATCGAAATATAAAATGGAAGATGTGCGGTTTACAAAAGGAGTATCTTTTTCTTAAACGACGCAACGTCCTCGGCCTACACACAAGCCCGGTGAGAGATGTTGCTGAAAAAAAAAATTATGATAAAACATAAAAAAGGGCTATTTACTCTAGCTATCTTTTTAATCTTCTTTTTCGCCTGTAATAATCCTAAAAATTTTAAAAATAAGAGAGACGAAATTCAAAATTTTAAAAAGGAAATCCCAACTGACAAGAGGGGTGATTATTTTCCCTCTTACTATTTAATTAAAAAATATACTAAAAAAGCAGAATTAAGAAATCTTGAAAATGGCTTTGATTCGATATGTATTAGATTATGGTACATTTATGGAATAGGCTCATCTTGGCAGGTAGTTGAAATTAAAAAGAATTCAAAAGAGTTGTTAAGTGAGTTTATTTTGTTAACTGCAGATAAGAACAAAAAAGATTCGTCAACACGTATACAAAAGAGTATTCTTTTTGAGAAGCCTAAATCTGGTTGGGATGTATTTACTAAAGAATTGTTTAATTACAATATTACTACATTACCTACGGATGAATTAATTAAAGGTTATAAAAGGAATACTGATGGTCATTTTGTAATAGTAGAAATTGCAACTGAAAAATATTATAGAATCTTCAATTATAGCGATTTAAATTATAATAGTAATATTAAAGAAGCCAGAGTTATTTCGGATATTATGAAATTGGTTGAAAGAGAATTTGGTGTGGAAAGGTTACATAAGGATTTTTAGCTTTCTACTTCCTGTAAACAATGCTACGATGAACTGTTGCCGTAGTTTGGTTAATGACCGCTCACTGGCGCAAGTGTTCGGCCTAAGCCGATCACTTGATGCCGATAAAATCAGTCCCGATTGCATCGGGAAATTTGAAAAACAAAAGTTGATTACATTTACCAAGGCTAAATTAATAATTAATGTCATCGAAATAGAAAATGGAATATGTGCTATTTACAAAAGGAGAATCTTTTTCTTAAACGACGCAACGTCCTCGGCATACACACAAAACCAGGGAGAGACGTTGCTGAAAAAGAGCAACGTTTTCTTATTTAATTTTACCATTAAAGTTTTATTATGCTTTTTAATTTATTTGGAAAAAAGGATAACAGTTCAAACACACATGTTTTTATTGACAAGGCTTATGCATCAACAACAGCTAAAATGAATGCCTGTGTTCAATTGGCCAAAAAAGATCCAGCCTGTTTATTTATTTGCTGGTTTGCCAATACTGCTACAGTTTTTAAAGAACAATTTAAACAACAGGGTTTGGATGAAAACATGATTACTGAAACACATCACCTGCATCATTCAAAAATACAGGGAAAAACACCGGTATTTGTTGAGCATTATCCTTTGCATGAAAAAGAAATTGAACTCATTAAAAACTGGGATTTAGAAAATATAATAGTATTCAGTGCATTGGATGAACCACTTTTTAAACATTTTGGCAGCGATAAAATATTACCCTTTTTAAAAATGATGGGCATGAAAGAAGACGATGTAATTGAACATAGTATGGTTACAAAATCTATTATTAATGGCCAGGAAAAAATAGCAAAATTGGTAACTATAGAACAGTCGGCAAGTTCGCAAGCTACCTGGATAGAGAAAAATTTAAAATAATTTTTATTGCTAAAAACATTTACAGTAAAGGGTTTTAATAATTTTTTACAAAATTTTTTAAAAATTTATTTGGCAGTTTAAATTTTGCAACTGTATATTTGCATCAGCCTGCATATCAGTAGGCAAGTTCTTTAATATCACTTATCAAGAAAGGCAGAGGGTAATGGCCCAATGAAGCCTTGGCAACCTATCCAGATTTTAAATGGAAAAGGTGCCAATTCCATCCAAACAGAAATGTTAGGACAGATAAGTCAGATCAAAAGCTTAATAAAATATTACAAAATATTAAAAGCTCATCTGATTTACCTGCCTGCCGGCAGGCAGGTTGGATGAGCTTTTTTGTTTTATATCTCGTCCAAATTTTTTTACTTGATAAGTGATTGTATCGAACCTTATAACAATCATTCATCAAACTAAAAAAAAAATTAAGATGAGCAACGCAACAGAATTAATCCACAACATTCCCGTAGATCCATTAACAGGCGCCATCAGTGTACCCATTTATCAAACCAGCACTTATGTTCAGGAAGCGCCTGGTGTAAACAAGGGTTACGATTATGCACGCAGCAACAATCCTACCAGGGCAACATTAGAAGGCATCATTGCCAAACTTGAAAAAGGGTCTTTAGGCATTGCATTTGGAAGTGGCCTGGCTGCAATTGATGCCGTTGTAAAATTGTTAAAAGCAGGCGACGAAATTTTAGCTGTTGATGATATTTATGGCGGCGCTTTCCGTTTATTTACGCATATCTATGAAAAATTTGGTATCAAAATAAACTATGTTGATACTACCAATGCCGAAAATGTTTTCAATGCCATTACAGCAAACACAAAACTTATCTGGTTAGAAACACCAACCAATCCAACTTTAAAAGTTAGCGATATTGAAGCCATTGCAAAAATTGCTAAAGCCAATTCCTGTTTACTTTGCGTGGATAATACTTTTGCATCACCCGCCTTACAGCAACCTCTTTCGTTGGGAGCTGATCTTGTAATACACAGCGCTACCAAATACCTGGGCGGGCATAGTGATTTAATTGCCGGATTGGTGGTTGCCAAAGAAAAAGAACTGGGCGAAAAAATAAAATTTATACAAAACGCAAGTGGCGCCATACTTGCACCTTTCGATAGCTGGCTGGTAATACGTGGCATTGAAACCCTTCACCTGCGTGTGCAACAACATTGCCGTAATGCACAAGCTGTTGCCCAATTTTTAGAAACGCATCCAGCCGTTGATAAAGTTTATTACCCTGGTTTAAAAACACATCTTAACCACAACATAGCAAAAAAACAAAGCAAAGGTTTTGGTGGTATAGTTTCATTCACTTTAAATAATAATACCGAAGAAGCGGCAACTGCTTTTGTAACCGATACTAAATATTTTAAACTGGCCGAAAGCCTGGGTGGTGTTAAAAGCCTTTTATGTCATCCGGCACAAATGACTCACAAAAGCATACCTGCCGAAACTAGAAGAGCCGCCGGTGTTGCTGATAGTTTAATAAGGTTAAGTGTAGGATTAGAAGAAGTGGAAGATTTGATTGCAGACCTTGAACAGGCTTTTATTAAACAAAAAATAGAAAAGCAGGTTTTTGAGCCCGGTATTAGTGCATAACCCATCTTCATTGGCGTCGCACTCTTGTACGGCATCAAAATATTGGGCAGTAAAAAAAATTATTAAACGTATCCTGTTAACAGGTAAATAAAAAATGATGGCAAACAAAAAATTAAATATCGGCCTCTTTGGATTTGGCGTAGTAGGTAAAGGTTTATACGATGTACTGCACAGCACTCCTACCTTACAGGCATCAATAAAAAAAATTGTAATTAAAAATGCTGATAAAAAAAGAAGCATTGCTCCTGAGCACTTTAGTACCAATCCCGCTTTAATCCTAAATGATAAAACCATTAATGTAGTAGTAGAACTGATTGATGATGCCGATGCTGCTTTTGAAATTGTAAAAACAGCATTGCAAAATGGCAAATCGGTAGTTAGCGCCAATAAAAAAATGATTGCCGAACATTTTGAGGAATTACTTCAACTGCAGTTGGAAAACAAAACTGCTTTATTGTACGAAGCCGCCTGCTGTGCCAGTATGCCCATTGTTCGTAACCTGGAAGAATATTACGACAATGATTTATTGAAATCCATCAGGGGCATCATCAATGGTTCTACCAACTTCATCCTAACTAAAATTTTTGAAGAACAACTTGAATTTAAAGCCGCATTAACGCTGGCGCAACAATTGGGTTTTGCCGAAACCAATCCAAAACTGGATATTGGAGGATTTGA